>JALSJU010000034.1 GCA_026989145.1 Thiotrichaceae bacterium | reverse complement strand
TTTGCCGTCAAGCACTAAGATTAAAGCCCATAAAACTAGTACTGGTCGAACTTAGTGAGTTTGCGCTGTATCAAATAGACCAAGAACTGAGTGATGTGATGCGTGAGCTTGATTTTGACGTTGAAATCGAACGTATTCTTGGATCATGTGGCGATAAAAAGTTACTCGATGGTGTTTTTGCAAATAATAAAGTACAAACAATTTATCATGCTGCAGCATACAAGCATGTTCCGTTGGTTGAAGAAAACCCAGTCGCAGGATTGAATAACAATATTTTTGGAACTAAGGCATTAGCTGAAAAAGCGCTAGAATCTAAGGTTGAAACATTTATTCTAATCTCGACTGATAAAGCGGTTCGCCCTACTAATATTATGGGTTGTTCGAAGCGTGTTGCAGAAATGACCTTACAAGCTTTGGCAGCGACGAAAGACTGTCAAACTAAGTTTTCGATGGTGCGCTTTGGTAATGTCTTAGGTTCATCAGGTTCCGTTGTGCCTAAGTTTAGACAACAGATTGCCGAAGGAGGGCCAATTACTATTACGCATAAAGACATTACTCGTTACTTTATGTCAATACCTGAAGCGGTACAGCTGGTTATACAGGCGGGCGCAATGGCCGAAGGCGGTAATGTATTTGTCTTGGATATGGGTGATTCGGTAAAAATTGTCGATCTTGCTAAAAAGATGATTAGCTTATCGGGCTTAGAGCTTCGAGATGAACATAATTTAAACGGCGATATAGAGTTAGCATATAGTGGTTTAAGACCTGGTGAAAAGCTTTATGAAGAGCTTTTGATTGGTGATAATGTTAAAGGAACAAGGCACAGTCGTATTATGCAAGCCAGTGAAGAGTTTTTAGAGATGTCGGAGCTTCAAAGTTTATTGGATGCTTTGAAGGTCACTTTAAGTGGTGCTGAAAAAGAAGCGATTAAAAAATCACTGACGACGATTGTAGGTGGTTATACGCCATGGAAAGAGTCTTCTGAAAAATTGTCTGGCGAAGAAGGATCCAATGTAATTGATCTTAATACGAAAAAGAATAAGTAACAATTATTTCGCTTATAAGTAGATAGAGAGAACCAGTGAGCATGCGTCCTGTTCCAGTCATCCCTTGCTTTTGAACGGTAGTCAGGTATTTTACTGTAATCAAAAACTAGTTAACGTATTGTTTCTGTATGAAAAATCAGAAACTTCAATATTTGATTGTAGGGAAATCTACAAACTTTGCTCAATTACTCAAAGACCTAGCTGAGCAGGATGAAATAATCCAACTAACCCATGTTGTTAGTAATAAAAAGCATATTGAAAAGGCATTTAAAGTTATAAGTGGTATTAATATAATTTTTGTGTCTGATGACGCGCATCCGCCTTTAAATTTCATTGCCGATTTAATTCGACAGTACACCCCCAACACAGCCGTTGTGATTGTTACTCAAAAAACGGCCTCAACGCCCTTAAAACCCTTATTTAGGGGGGTAGGCTTTGCAAAGTTAAATGTAAAAAATATTGAGGATATAATCGCTGTAGACCTACTGAATATTATTCAGGCAAGTAAAAGTAATCAGCATTTTAAGCAGTGTAAAAATTTATTAGCGACTGCTGAACAACGAAATACTTGGTTGATTGATTCGAGTTCTGAAGCCGTAGCTTATATCTCAACGAATGCACATGCTTATGCGAATACAACTTACTTAGCACTTTTTGGTATCGACTCACTTCATTCTTTACATAAGGTACGGCCTACAGACCTCATTGAAAGTGACGAAGCAGGGGTTTTTCAAGCATTTTTAAAGTTTCAAAGCAAACATCATAAGCTTTCTCATACCCTTTTACTGACGATGAAGAGTTTAAAACATAGTTCTTTCAGGGTTAATTTACATGCCATACCATCAGTTTATAAGGGAAAAAAATGTTGGCAGTTATGGGTTCACAAAATTGATCAATCTACTACTGAGAACGATAGAATAAATAATCTAAGAAAAGAGACGTTTCAATTAACTACGGCTAACGAAATAACGGGGAGAAAGAATCCTTTTGATGAGCTAAATAAAGACTTGATTAATAAAAAGGAAAAAGCTGATGTGAAACTGATTCTGAAGGGCATTGTAAAAAGACAAGAAGCCAGGCTTTCAGCGCATAAGTTGGTATCTTTAGCAAGTCAGTACAATAAAAAGGATCCTTATCACGCTCATTATATACTTTCTTTAAAGGTGCCAATTGCACAAATGAAGGGCGTTGATGATTTGTTATTTTCATCACCCGAGAATAACAGTGATGGAAGGCGCCGCATATTTTGGGATAAGGTGAAGGTAGCACGTTTAATTCAGCTATTATCGAAAAAAAGCGGACTGAATAATAACTATTTTATCACCTTAAGTAGTGAGTCAATTGTTGATCAAGATTTTACCCGATGGATATTGGAACGCTTAAAGTCTTTAGGTATAAAGTCTAGAGATTTGACAATAATGATTCCTTCAGAGCTGGATTTAAAAGAACTTAAATTAATTTTGGGATTTGTGAAATCATTAAAAGATCAGCAGTGTAAGATTGCTTTAAGTGACTTTACGGTCAAATCAAATGTCGTTAAAGTTATACGGCATATAAAGCCAGATTTTATTCGTTTATCGCTAAACTGGGTAAAAGAAATTGAATCTGATGAAAGTAGACAACGTGCGCTTAGTCAATTACTTCGGCAGTTTGAAGTGAAAGGCATTAGTGTTATTGCACCGTGTAGTTTTAGTGCAGAGATGAGAAAAATGTTTGTATTTTCTGGGGTTTCCTTCTGTCAGGAAAGAACTACAAAATCTGCTTAAAAGCTGTACAATTATAGAGAATTAAACTGCCAGAATAGATGCTTAGTCTATTTTAAAAATGATCAATAATAACAATAATATAAAATTACATTTTATTACTAATACAGATTCAATATACCTGTGGCAGTATGAAATGATATCGTCTATTTTGGCGCAACAGCCATCGTTAGATGTAAAGTTCAGTGTGCTTGAAAATACCTTTGTAGGAAGCAAGCAAACTTCATTGCCTTTTCTGCTTAAGTTGGCTTATAAACTAGATAAGCGTTTAGCTGGCTGTCAAACGAAATTATTAGAAAAGAAATCATTAGAAAGCCTCAGTAATAACACGATTTATAAGTTATCTAAAGCAAGCCTTTGTGATGAATCATTTATCACTAGAAATTTTGTTAGTGATAAGCAGGTTCAATGCTTGATTATTAATTTAACAGAGCAAACATTACCGTCTTGTTTATATGAGGTAGAAGACACGCAGGTTCTATCACTCTTCTTCAGTAAGCTTCGTAAGCTTGACTCATTGTTAACAGGGCTGTTGGAGTTTACTAATAACCAAAAAGTTGTCCATACGGGTGTTCAACTTGAAGCAGCTACAAATCAGGATAACCTCGTACTGTATGAGGCGGAGCATAGCCTAGAATCCGCATCACTTTGTAGAACCTTTGAAACCATTTTGCATAAAACAGCGTTGTTTTTGCCACATGTTTTACATAAATACCCACACTATTTGAATAAATCGGTAAATAATCCTGCCGTTTTAAGTATAGAAAATACGCGCGATACTGATTTAAGTGTGGGCGAGCAATTAAAACTATTTAGTAAATTTACAGCGAGAGTCGCTTATAGATTATGGTACCGGTTCACGGAAGGTGAGCAGTGGATCATGATGTTGGCTAGCAATGAAACGGTTAATACACCAAATATGGCCTTCGAGACCTTTGAAAGAATCATGCCTCCAAAAAGTGAATTTTGGGCAGATCCTTTTTTAATCGAGCATCAAGAAAAGCACTATTTGTTTTTTGAGGTTTTCCCTTTTGAGCGAGACTTAGGTCATCTGAGTTGTATGGAAGTACATGATGATGGAACCTTTGGTGAGGTTGTAAAAATTCTAGAGCGACCTTATCATTTCTCGTATCCGAATGTTTTTGAATATGAAAATCAGATGTATATGGTACCTGAAACAGGTGGTTATCAATGTATTCAACTGTATAAAGCAAGTTCCTTTCCCTATAAGTGGGATTTTCAATATAACTTAATGGACGGAATTCGTGCATTCGACTCAACATTTATTGAGCATGACGGGGTCTGGTGGCTATTTGCAACCGTATCTGAAACTGAAAAATGCGCAACAACTGAAGAGCTACATGTGTTCTATGCAGACTCGCCACTAAGTCAGGATTGGACGCCACATCCGGCAAACCCAATTAATACCTTTGCATCCAGCGCGCGCCCAGCAGGTAAAATTTTTAAAGAAGAGGGTCGTTTGTACCGACCTTCGCAAGATTGTGCTGGCTCCTATGGCGCTGGAATTAATGTTTGTGAAATCATCACTCTAAACAAAGAACATTATGAAGAAGTTATCCTAAGTAAGCGCAAGCCAGATTGGGATAAGTCATTGATTGGCTTACATACTTTAAACTTTGATAGTAAATATACGGTTATCGATGTCATTCTTGATACGGGCGGTCTTTTAAAGTGAAGCCTGAAACAAAGTTAGTTAAAGTTGATACTTTCGAAGGATTTAAATCTTTGGAAAAGGAATGGAATGCACTTTACGAAAAGAGTGAGCAAGCGACTATTTTTTCCAGCTGGGATTGGATGTTTACATGGTGGGAGGTCTTTCATGATGAGTTATCAAGAAAGCTTTTCATTTTGTGTCTTTATGAAAATGAGACGCTTATTGGTATTGCTCCGTTCCATATTTATAGCCACTATCCGAAGGCTCTAATTCAGGGACGAACCCTTCAGTTTATAGCCAGCGGGAATAAGAAAGAAGAGAAAGTAACCAGTGAGTTTCTTGATTTAATTGTCCAATCAGGACGAGAATCCTTGATGATTGATGCTGTTTCTACCTATTTAATAGCGCATAAAAAGGAGTGGGATTTTGCTGATTTTGAGTATTTATTAAAAGATGCGTTAATCTTTCAATGTTTTACAGGCTCAAACGAAGTAGTTATTAAAAAAATTCAAGATGGTGTGCGATTTTATATTAGCCCTAAGAATAACTTTGATGAATATAAATCCCAAATGGGTAACCGCTGGCGTAAGATGTATGACAAAAAAACACGTGTTTTAGAGCGTGATGGAGCAGTTAAAACGGTTGACACAAAGTCGGGTGAATCTCATGAAAAAGCGTTATCACGCGTGTCTGATATGCACTGTGAGCGAATCCGAGATAGGATAGGTTACTGTGCGTTTGATTCAGAAAAGTTTTCAAACTTCCATCATAGGGTCTTAAAACGACTACATCCCCAAAATAAAGCATTGATTAAAACACTTTACTTAGATGATAAAGCACTTGCTACATACTATGTCTTTACAGATAAGGGGCAATGGCACTATTACCAAAGTGGTTTTCATAGTAATTATGCAAATCGTTACTCACCTTTATTTTTGCTAGTGTGTAATGAAATAGGAGAGGTGGTTACGCAAAATATGCTCTTTGATTTTATGTATGAACCCTCCGCAGACTCTTATAAAAAAGAGCAATATGCGGCAGAGCATGAAACAATGTTCCGCCTTTATTGGTCGTCAGCACCACTACGATTTTATGTTTTTAATATCGCAAAATCACTACAAGAACAAACACTTTCATTTAAAGAACGACTAACTAATAAACTAAAAGCAAGAGAGAAGTCATAAAATGCATATCGTACATATAATAGAACCTATGGAGCATGGCGTGTTTGTCTGGGTGGTCGATATGGCGAACCGCCTAGTTAATGACGGCTATAAAGTGACTGTCATTTATTCCATTCGTGAGCATACACCACCTAATTGGCGTGATATGTTTGATGACAAAGTTGAGCTAGTGCATGTGCAGATGAGCCGAGGCATTGACCCCGTACAAAATGGTAAAGCATTGATGGGTTTGATTAAAAATCTAAAACGGTTACAACCAGATATTATCCATACTCATTCATCAATTGGTGGCTTTCTTGCGCGAGCGGCTGGTTTCGTGTTGCGTAAAAATCATCGCCTACTTTATACCTCACACGCAATTCACTATCCGTTGATAGAAGCTCCTCTCAAGCGTGGCTTATATAAAGCTTTAGAGCATGTTGGCTACTGGCTAGGCGGAACCATCGTCGCTTGTGGTAAAGAAGAATACGAAATCATTCTTAAAGACATTACAAAAGGTAACTCAAAACGTTTGATTCGCATCAGTAACGGCATTGATACAGCACAACTAACCCCCAAAGACTACAGTCAAAAGAATCAAAAAGTTAAAGTTGGTGTTGTCGGTCGAATATCATTACAAAAAGCACCGTGGGTATTTGCTGATGTTGCACGAAAAGTAAATGCTAAACGCGATGATGTCGAATTTGTATGGATTGGCGGTGGCGAGAAAGACGATGTTGATAATTTAGAGTCAGCAGGTGTAAAGGTAACCGGAATGCTAGACAGGAAAGATGCGTTAGCGTTAGTACCATCGTTAGATATTTATTTTCAAACGTCAGCCTATGAAGGCCTATCACTTGCTTTGCTTGAGGCGCAAGCTTCGGGTATTCCAGCCGTTGTGACAAAAATCCCTGGCAACGATGAAGTGGTTCAGCACGGAGAAACGGGCTTTGTTGGTGAGAACGAAGATACTTTACAGAAGCATTTGGAGGAATTGATTGATTCGGAAGAGTTAAGAATCAAGCTTGGAAAGCAATCTCAAGAGCATACAGGAGCATATTTCTCACTGCCAGTTATGGCCGATCAATATAAAGCGAGATATGCTGAAATGGTTAAAAAGTGAAGCTTTTAGTGACTAAATACGGTGTAATAGCGTTTTAACAATTGGTTAGCATGATGAGCTTGCCCCCCGCAATTTTTATCATTGGTCCGACGGCATCCGGTAAAACGGGTCTCGCAATGAAACTACTGAAGCACTTTCCACTTGAGCTTATCAGTGTAGACTCAGCCTTAGTCTACAAAGACATGGACATTGGTACAGCGAAACCAACAGCAATGGAGCTCGAACAAGCACCGCATCGTTTAATCAGCTTTCTTGATCCCTCTCAGTCGTATTCGGCCGCAGAATTTCGCAAAGATGCACTGTGCGAAATGCAAGAAATTACCGAGAAAGGCAAAATTCCTGTATTGGTAGGCGGTACTATGTTGTACTTTCGCGCCTTGGAAAATGGCCTTGCCAAGCTACCCACTGCAAATCCTGAAATACGAAAACGTTTGAGTGATGAAGCCACTGAAAAAGGTTGGGATGTTTTACATCAAAGGCTTCTCGGTATTGACCCAGAATCAGGAGCACGAATTCATCCAAATGACCAGCAGCGTATTCAGCGTGCGTTGGAGGTTTATGAAATTACCGGCGAACCACTTACTGAACTATTCAAAAAAGCAAGTCTTGATGCGTTCCCCTATCGTCTGTTAAAAATTGCTCTTATTCCTGAAAGTAGAGAATGGATACGAGACTTAGCAGAAATTCGATTTAAGTTAATGATAGAAAAAGGCTTTATTGATGAAGTAAAATCCTTACACGCTCGTGGTGATTTAAGCGCAGATTTACCCGCCATACGCGCGGTCGGTTACCGTCAAGTATGGGATTACTTAGAAGGTAAATTGGATAAAGATGAAATGATTGAAAGAGCGGTTATTGCCACGCGTCAGCTAGCCAAAAGACAAATGACTTGGATGCGTTCAGAGCCTAATATCACCAAATATGGAGCTCAGAATTACAAGATAGAAACGGTTGTGAGTGATGTAAAACGGTTTTTAGAACAAACAAGTTCAGCATTCTGAATACATGCTGGGTGTAAAATGTGGTTTAAGATGCCGTCGATCATAAGATTAGGTAAAACTTCTATAGAAACCTACCGTTGGGCAATTAGTCAGCAATTGCTTTTTTACTTTTAGCTTAAACCTGTTATTATTCCTTGCACTGCAGGGAATGCAGTAGAGTTGTTACCCCGAATGACCAAGAGGTTATTTTCAACTCGATGAAATATAATATATTAATAACCACAACCCAATAATAATCAGGAGTACACCATGTCAAAAGGGCATATGTTACAAGAACCCTTCCTAAACGCTTTAAGAAAAGAGCGCATTCCCGTTGCGATCTACCTAGTGAATGGAATTAAATTACAAGGCCACGTTGAGTCTTTCGATCAGTTTGTTGTATTACTTGGCAGTACTGTTAGCCAACTCGTTTACAAACACGCTATCTCAACCATCGTCCCAGCTCGTCCTATTAAGCTAACGATTGAAGACGAAGATTAAAAAAACGCTAGTCAAAACCTCTACCGCTAAAGAGGTAAACTAATTGGAATTATTTGACAAACTCAGTCAGGGTGAAGCCCTGATTGAGCGTGCCATTTTGGTACAGATTAACTTTGGCAAAAATTCTAAATCAACCTCTGCACAACAAGACGAACAAGAGTTCAAAGAGCTGGTTCGCTCTGCAGGTGCGCAAGATTCAAGCCTAATTACAGGCTCGCGATACTCTCCCGATTCTCGTTTGTTTGTCGGTTCTGGCAAAGCAGAAGAAATCAAAACAGCGGTGATTCAGTCCGAAGCGGATGTAGTTATTTTTGATCACGCCTTGTCTCCCGCACAAGAACGAAATTTAGAACGTTTTATTGAATGTCGTGTACTTGATCGTACCGCACTGATTCTTGATATTTTTGCACAACGTGCGCAATCTCATGAAGGTAAGCTTCAAGTAGAGCTGGCTCAGCTTAAGCATATGTCAACTCGTTTGGTACGTGGTTGGACGCACTTGGAACGTCAAAAAGGCGGTATCGGTATGCGTGGGCCAGGTGAAACGCAGTTAGAAACAGACCGTCGTTTGCTTTCTGTGCGGATCAAACAAATCAATAAACGTCTAGAAAAAGTAAGCAAACAACGCGAGCAGGGTCGTCAGCTTCGTCAAAAAACGGAGATTCCTACGGTTTCACTAGTCGGTTATACCAATGCGGGTAAATCAACCCTATTTAATAAGGTTACCGGCTCAGCGGTGTATGCGGCAGATCAACTGTTTGCGACTCTTGACCCAACTCTGCGACGGGTAAATTTGCCAGATCAGCAAGCCATTGTCTTGGCGGACACTGTAGGCTTTATTCGAGGCTTGCCACATGATTTAGTCGCGGCTTTTCGTGCTACATTACAAGAAACGATTGAAGCAGATTTAATCTTACATGTAATTGATAGTAACGACGAACAACGTGATTACTATCGTGAGCAAGTGAATAATGTGATTCATGAGTTAGGTGCGGATAAAGTGCCGCAGCTTGAAGTAATGAATAAGATTGATCTCACTGAGCAAGTGGCACATTTTGAAGAAGCACACAGCGGCTTGCCATCACGAGTGTGGTTGTCAGCGGTTACGGCTGAAGGTATACCTGAGTTATTAGAAAGGCTTGCTGAAGTATTCTCAAAAAATGTCTTTAAAGGCAGGCTTCGTCTGCACCCTGCACTGGCAAGATTGCGTGCGCAGTTTTATGAAGATGAGGCGATTGTTGAAGAAAAAATATCAGAAAAAGGTGAGTACCTTTTGGATATTTGCATACAAAAACGTCGCTTAGATGAATTGCTTGATAAAGAAGAGCTGACGCTTGATCAACTAAAAGTTAACTAAAACACCTCTATGAAAAATACGCATAAAGACCTAATGACAATATTTCAAGCGGGGCTTGAAGCAGTAAAGGGCAGTGTCGTTGTCAAAAAAGCATTCCAGAAAGAGTTTTTCTTGGGTGTTAATTTTCACGTAGTTGCTATTGGCAAAGCAGCAGACTCAATGTTGCAAGGTGTTCCTGAAAATAGAATCATAAGCGCCTTGTTAATTAGTAAGCATGGTCATATTTCTGCTCAATCACAAAGGAAATCCCATATTGAATGTGTAGAGTCTGATCATCCTATACCTGACCAAGCAAGCCTTTATGCGGGAAAGAAGCTGGTTGATTATCTAAGTAAGCTTCCCGCTAAGGAGCCTTGCTTAGTTCTAATCTCAGGAGGCGCATCATCACTCGTTGAGGTGCTAAGGGATGGTTGGAGTTTAGCTGAGCTGAAAGAGCTAACTGACTATTTATTAGCTAACGCTTTCCCTATCAACGAGATTAATGCAATACGTCGCCGTGTGTCAAAAATTAAAGGTGGTGGTTTGTGGGCGTATCTTGATGAGCGAGAAGTTAGTTGTTTAATTATTTCTGATGTACCTAACGATGATCCTGTGGATATTGGATCAGGGTTATTGTTTCATGCAGGTCATCAAGCGCTGCCGTTAAATTTACCTAAACGCTGGAGCGATAAAATACCTTTTACAGTTAGCAATGCTGATAAAAAACTCTTTGATTGGGAAATAATTGCTTCACTGAATATCGCAAAAAAGGCTGCTGGAAAGCGTGCTAAAGAGCTTGGGTATCCTATAAGTATCGTGACTGACTTTATGGATGGCGAGGCTTCTATGGTAGCAAAAACAGGTGTTAAAACACTTAAGTCCTCTCCTGATACACTATTCATCTGGGGAGGGGAAACAACAGTAAATCTTCCCAAAAATGCGGGTAAGGGAGGACGCAATCAGCACCTTGCACTTTCTGCTGCGATCGCGATGCAAGGCGAGCAAGAAATTACTTTGTTGTCCGCAGGAACTGATGGCTCAGATGGTGTGACCAATGCGACTGGAGCTATGGTGGATAATCAAACGATAAAGAAGGGTGAAAAATTAAGGCTGGAAGCGAGTGGGTTTTTACGCAGAGCCGACTCGTATGGTTATTTTAGTCAAACTGACGAATTAGTTATTACAGGTGCTACCGGTACGAATGTGATGGACTTGCTAATCGGAATTGCAAGAAGCTAAACAATACCTGAATCAGTGACTTCACTACGGCACAGTACGCAAGCTATTGATTCATCACGGGTTTAAAAAAATGCCCGCTTAACCAATATCTTAGCCCTGCTATCCGCATTGAAGTCACGGATTCAAGCAATAGACTCTAAAAAGGGGTTTAAGGTTTCAAAAAAAGCTTCTGGCTCTTGAAAGTGAGGTAGATGTGCGCTTTTTTTCAAGCCAATAATTTTTGCTTTAGGGAACAATGAGTGAATCAAAGGCGTATCAGATTCCTGCACATAATGGGATAAATCACCTTTTAAAAACAGGCATTTTTCGGGGTAAGTTGATAGTGCGGTGGTAAAGCCGGCTATTTTCAAATAACCTCGACTAATTTCAGGAAGATTACAGCGCCATACAAAACCTCTGCCATCTTCTTTTCGCTTCAAGTTTTTGAGCATAAAGGTGCGCTCAGCTGCATCCTCTATCCATGGTGTTAAGTATTCATCAATTTCTTGGCGGCTAGATAGATCCTCTAAAGGTACGGAAAGTACGCCCTGTAAGGTTTTTTGGTGCCAAAGCGGGTAGGGCTTAGGCGCAATATCGACCACCGTTAAACTTTTCACGAGTGATGGCTTGGCAAGCGCTAACTGCATGGCGACTTTGCCACCCATTGAATGTCCTAGCAAGTGAAATGAATTTAAGCTTTCATACTCAGCTACTTGCAAAACATCTTCGTACATTTCGCGGTAACTCATACCTTTTAAGTGTGGTGAATTGCCATGATTGCGTAAGTCTAAAGTGTAAACAGGGCGAAACTCAGCAAGCTTTTTAGCTTGTGACCGCCAATTATCCATTGCGCCAAGTAAGCCGTGTAGAATTATAAGGGGTGTTTCATTTTTAGCTTGCGTGTTATCGGGCAGAAATAATTTGTAATTAAGCAGTGTCATAAAATTAAAAATTCTGCCCAGAATGTTTCGTTTCCTCTAAAATAGCAAGCCGCTCATTATCACTTAAATTAGCAATATCATAATAGATTTTATGTGATACATCTTTGATGCCGCAAAAAGATAAAGTACCGTCAGTGACAGGCCGGTGGATTAATTGCAGCGCATCATTATCAATAAAATACTGTTTAGAACCTCCCGCTGTAATAATGACTTTGGCTTTTTTATGCTTGAGTAAGCCTTTCACACCTTCGCTAGAATATTCAAACGCCAGGCCATTAGTTAAGACTACGTCAAACCAGCCCTTTAAAATAGCTGGGCGATCAAACCACCATAATGGATAAATAAAGACTAAACTATCAGCCCACAAAAGTTGTTTTTGTTCTATGGCGATTCGAGGTGGTATTTTTCCTTTATGAAGCTCGGCAAGTTCAGCAGCACTAAGGATAGGATTGAAGCCTTCTTGATAAAGGTCTTTTACCAGTACTTCGTTACCGCTACTTTCCAAACCGGCTTGGATATTTTCTAGTAAAGCATGGTTAAAACTATTCGCGTTGGGGTGCGTAAAAACAATCAGAACTTTCATAAAAAGATGGCTGGATAAGAGTAAGAGAGTGAGTCTAAAGCAGTATAATGAATCATTCAATTAAACCGTTAACTTTAGGTTCAATTTAGGTGTTTTATAATGGTGTGCTGTAACCTTTAATTAGGATGTGCAGTAATGTGGTATACAAGTTATTTATTGCTTAAAAATATCATCGCTTTACTTGCTCTAAGTGCGCGTGATTGCTACATTACAGCGTTTAGGGAATACGCAATTGGGGGCTTATTTCTGGTAGAATGAAGTATACTTAAAATAAACTCCATTTAGCACCAAGAAATTTAAAGAATGGGCTTCTTTAAAAACTAAAATAATTGGATAAAAACTATGTTTAAAGCATTATTCGGCATGTTTTCAAATGACATTTCTATTGATCTAGGAACCGCCAACACCATCATTTATATGCGTGGCAAGGGCATTGTGCTCGATGAGCCATCAGTTGTGGCAATTCGTCAAAATCAAGGGCCTGGCGGACCTAAAAAAATAGAAGCAGTGGGAGTCGAGGCAAAAAAGATGCTCGGTCGTACCCCTGAAAATATCACCGCCATTCGTCCTATGAAAGACGGCGTAATCGCTGACTTTACCTATACTGAAAAAATGCTTCAGCACTTTATTAATAAAGTGGCAACTAAGAAAATATTTGGCCCGCGCCCACGTGTCGTTATCTGTGTGCCTTGTGGAGCTACTCAAGTCGAGCGTCGTGCAATAAAAGACTCTGCAATGGGTGCTGGTGCGAGAAAAGTTTACTTAGTTGAAGAGCCAATGGCCGCGGCAATCGGTGCAGGCGTGCCGATTGATGAAGCAGTTGGATCAATGGTGTTAGATATCGGTGGTGGCACGTCCGAAGTTGCTATTATGTCATTACGTGGCATTGTGTATTCTGCATCGGTGCGTATTGGTGGTGACCGTCTTGATGATGCGATCATTAGCTATGTTCGCCGCAACTACGGAATGTTGATTGGCGAGGCAACGGCAGAACATGTTAAATGCACGATTGGTTCAGCATACCCAGGTAAAGAGCTGCTTGAGCTTGAAGTTAAAGGTCGTAATCTTTCAGAAGGTGTACCACGCAGTTTTACCTTAACCAGTAATGAGATTTTAGAGGCATTGCAAGAACCGTTGTTTGGTATTGTAAGTGCCGTAAAAACAGCACTTGAACAAACACCACCAGAGCTAGGTGCTGATGTCGCTGACCGTGGAATCGTATTAACCGGTGGTGGCGCTTTGTTACGAGATCTTGATCGTTTGTTAATGGAAGAAACAGGGATTCCTGTGGTGGTAGCTGATGATCCCCTGACCTGTGTGGCGCGTGGTGGTGGTCGTATTCTTGAAATGCTGGATGATGATGGCTTTGATTTCTGGGCATCTGAGTAATCTTTCTCTCGTTTAAAACTAACGAGAAAGTAAGGCGACAGAAAGTAAAGGGAGTTTACGATCTATAATCTAGATAGAGACAACAGTAAACAGCAACAATACTTGGTTAAGTTTATTATTTTAGCCGTATTGTCTGGCTTGTTTATGGTGCTTGATTACCGTAAAGAGAAGCTATTGCCAGTGCGTACAGCATTGCAAGTGGCACTCTACCCACTGCAAGTCGTGGTAGATACGCCTTCACAAGCAGTAAAAACCTTGACGGAGTTTTTTAGCGATCATCAAACCTTGTCGAATAAAAACCGAGAGCTAAGTACTTATATCAATATTTATGCAGCTAAAGATCAAAAATATATTTCCATTCAGCGAGAAAATGAACGCTTACGTGCGCAGTTAAACGCTACTACAGCAGTGAGTGAGCGTTTTATGCTGGCAGAGATTTTATCTGTTTCATCCAATCCATTCAGTAAAAACGTTACCATCAATAAAGGAACAAACTCAGGTATTTTCGTAGGACAGGTTGCTCTAGCTGGGGAAAATATCTACGGGCAAGTCAAAAGTGTCAGTCCAACCTCTGCGGTTATTATTCAATTAACGGATATTAAACACGCAATTCCAGTGCGAAACGTACGAACCGGCTTGAGCGCGCTAGCAACAGGAACAGGTAAACTGAATCAAATTGAGCTTAAACATGTGGAAGCTAGTGTTGATGTGCAAGTGGGAGATGTTTTTGTAAGCTCGGGGCTAGGTCAGTTATTTCCCCCAGATTTTCCGGTCGCTCAGGTTAGAAAAGTGGGTTATAACCCGGGTGATTCTTTTATGAATGTGTACGCCAACTCATTGGCCGATTTTAATAAAACACGTGAAATATTGCTAATTTGGCGCGCCGATTATGCGCGGCAAGCGTTGTTTAAGTCTGAGAGACATAAGCCACTAAAGAAGCAAGATAAAGCTATTAAAGAAAAAGCAAAAAAGAGTAAAAAATAATGGGCAGTGTGATGCCAAGGTTTACCGGAGCGGTACTGCTCTCAATAATAGTAGCACTCATGCTTACTATGATACCTATGCGAGAAGAATGGTTGCTGTATCGCCCTGAGTGGGTGGCGCTAACCCTGGTTCATTGGAGCTTGGTTGCACCTAATCGAATGAGCTTTATTGTCGCTTGGGTAGCGGGTTTATTAGTGGATGCTTTATATGGGTCTATCATAGGGCAACATGCCTTGGGCTTTACCATTGTGGTATTTATGAGCATGCGGATGCGTACCCGCTTAGTGGTTGATAATATTTTCCAGCAGTTTTTAATTTTATTTTTAGTGCTGGGTACTTACATGTTGGTGAATTTGTGGATTCTAGGTGTCACAGGCAATGCTCCACAAGGTTGGGTCTACTGGTCTCCGGTTATTGTAAGTTTGTTGATTTGGCCTTTGTATCATTATCTTATGCGAATCTATCATTCACGAAAAAAACCTTTTGATTATTAGAGGCTTTTGCATGAGTCGGTGGTGAAAGAAATATAGGGTGAAATTCCACTGATTAAAGCGGGAAATGAAGCCAGCAACAGGTTATTAGCAAGTTTCCAGTGAAAAGCAGTGAAATTTTAGTCATATTTACATCGTCATCCGAGTCGTGCAAAGGTCTCTAATCAGTAGGAAAACACGAATGAGAGCCTGAAATGAGAATCATCAATGATTGAAAGGTCAAATATGCTACCCTCAACTTTCTGTTAAACTGTGAAATGATCTCATACCAAACCCTTTAATAGTCAGAAGTAAAATGAAACCTAAGCAACCCTATCGGGAAATCCCCTATAACTATACCTCTTTCTCGGATAAAGAAATTATCCTGCGCATATTGGATCAGCGCGCGTGGGAGATTCTTGAAACGCTACGTGAAAAACGTACCACGGGGCTATCAGCGCACATGCTGCTGGAGGTTCTTGGGGATATTTGGATTGTAAAGCGCAATCCCTACATTCAAGATGATTTACTAGAAAACGAAAAACGTCGTTATTCATTAATCAACACCATGCGAGAGCGTTTAGAGCGTATTCGTGAGCGCTCAGACGGTAATGACCTAACCGTTGAATTGGTTAATATTGCAAGCAAATCAGTGGATGAGTTTGCTATATGGTTCGCCGATTATTTTGCTTTACGCAAACGCGCTAGACGAAAATTTAAAGCCATTACCCGTAAAGACAATATTCAATTTGATGGGCTGGCACGCGTTTCTCATGTTACCGATGCTACTGATTGGCGTGTTGAATACCCCTTTGTGGTTTTAACCCCTGATACCGAAGAAGAAATCGCGCTACTAGTGCAGACTTCTATAAAACTAGGTTTGACGGTTATTCCACGCGGTGGTGGCACGGGTTACACCGGTGGAGCTATTCCACTAGATGCCATGAGTGCGGTAATTAATACTGAAAAACTAGAAACCTTAAGCGAGATTCATTGGGCTAAACTTCCCGGAGTCGAAGAAGCCGTGGCGGTGATTCGTGCAGATGCCGGCGTAGTAACGCGCCGAGTATCGGATGCAGCGGATGCCAAAGGTCTAGTGTTTGCGGTAGACCCAACCTCACAAGATGCTTCTACCATTGGTGGTAATGTCTCCATGAATGCGGGTGGTAAAAAGGCCGTAATGTGGGGCACGACGCTGGATAATTTAGTCTCTTGGAGAATGGTTACACCGAAAGCCGAGTGGCTTGAAGTTAGACGACTGAATCACAACTTAGGAAAAATCCACGATCAAGAAGATGTTAGTTTTAGTGTCACTCGTTTTGAGAAAGACGGAAAAACTCAAAAAGGCGATGAAGAAATACTCAACTTTAAGGGTCAATTTTTTCGTAAACACGGCTTGGGTAAAGACGTTACCAATAAATTCTTGGGCGGTTTGCCGGGTATTCAAAAAGAAGGTTGTGATGGTTTAATAACCTCTTCAGAATTCATTCTACACCGTATGCCAGAACAAGTGCGCACCGTGTGTATGGAATTTTACGGCAGTGATTTACAAGAAGCCGTACCCGCGATTGTCGAAGTAAAAGACTACCTTGACGATAATGAGAATGTACTGTTAGCCGGTTTAGAACATTTAGATGAGCGTTACGTAAAAGCCGTAAAATACACGCCAAAATCAGCGCGTCGAGCCTTCCCCAAAATGGTCTTGATTGCCGATATCGTTGGCGATGATGAGAAAAAAGTTGCAGAATCAGCCTCGCACATCGTTAAGCTTGCGAATGCGCGTAACGGCGAAGGCTTTATTGCTGTTAGCCCAGAAGCACGTCGTCAGTTTTGGTTAGACCGTGCTAAAACTGCTGCCATAGCCGCCCACACAAATGCCTTTAAAATCAACGAAGACGTGGTAATTCCGCTGGATAAATTGGATGTTTATAGCGAAGGTATTGAGCGCATTAATATTCACCAGTCGATGCAAAATAAAATAAACTTAATCGATGCTGCGCTAGAAACTTTTTGTGAAGATAATCCCGATCTAGACAAGCAACTGCGTGAACTGCCCGATTACGAAAAAAGCCCTGAAAATGATGCAATTTTACAATCTAAAAAAGATCATGCTTCAGAGCACTTAACGGCCATAAAAAAACGTTGGAAAGCTATTTTAGAGAATGCTGAAGAAGCAGCTACAAAACATGATGATTTATTAGATGACACCGCCCGCGAGAAGACAAAAGCGGGTGATAAAATTATCAATTTGCTATTGCGCCGTGACCTGCGAATATCGTATAAACAAGAAATTAAAAAACCACTGGATGATATTTTCGTCGGCGAAACGCTTAAACCGTTGCGCGATGCATTAGAAGCCGTGCATGAAAAAGTACGCTCGCAGCGTCTCTTTGTGGCACTGCATATGCATGCAGGTGATGGTAATGTGCACACCAATATCCCCGTAAATTCTAATGATTACGAGATGATGCAAGAAGCGGAGCGCATTGTCGATCAAGTGATGGAACTTGCAACCGAGTTGGATGGGGTCATTTCAGGCGAACACGGCATCGGCTTAACAAAAATGCATTATTTAGATAATGATGTGATTGAGGATTTTGCAAAATACAAAACTGAAGTTGATCCTAACGGACACTTTAATAAAGGTAAGCTAATGCCGGGTTCTGGCTTACAAAATGCCTACACGCCGTCTTTGCGTTTGGTTGAGCGTGAAGCATTGCTATTAGAGCATAACGAGCTCGGTGCGCTAAATGATGATATTAAAGATTGCCTGCGGTGCGGAAAATGTAAGCCTGTTTGCAACACGCATATCCCACGTGCAAACTTGCTCTACTCGCCACGTAATAAAATCCTCGCGACAGGTTTAATGCTAGAAGCCTTTTTATACGAAGAGCAAACTCGTCGTGGTATCTCACTGCGTCATTTTGAAGAAATGAATGATGTCGCAGACCATTGTACGGTGTGTCATAAGTGCTTAAACCCATGCCCGGTAAATATTGATTTTGGCGATGTTACTGTTCGAATGCGCAGTATTTTAAAAGCACGTAAGCAGAAAAAGTTTAACGTAGTGACATGGGCATCGATGCAGTTTTTAAATATCAAAGACCCGACCACTATTAAAATTATGCGTGGCGGTTTGATTCAAATAGGCTACAAAGCACAGCGTTTAGGGCATAAATTATTTAAGCGTTTTGGTATTATAAAAGCCAGCAGACGACCCAAAGGTACAACTGGTAAAGCGCCGCTCAAAGAATACGTCGTACAATTTGTAAAAAAACCAATGCCTGCCCACGTGCCGATGCAAACCACCCGCGCGATGTTAGGCTTGGAAGATGAGAAAACCATCCCCGTTATTCGTAAAGCCAGTTTAGAGAAAGCGGGCGACTCGGTTTTCTACTTTCCCGGCTGTGGCTCCGAGCGTTTGTTTTCCCAAATCGGTATGGCAACCATTGCGATGTTGTATGAAGTTGGCGCAACCACGGTATTGCCCCCAGGTTATCTATGCTGCGGATATCCGCAAACCGCTGGCGGTGATATTGATAAAGGCAATCAAATTTCCACCGAAAACCGCGTGTTATTTCATCGTATCGCACAGACCTTAAGTTATTTAGAAATAGACACTGTGATCGTCTCTTGCGGAACCTGTTTAGATCAGTTGCTCAAATACGAATTTGAAAAAATATTCCCAGGCTGTCGCTTATTGGATATTCACGAATATTTATTAGAGAAAGGCGTAAAGTTAGGTGGTACCAGCGGGGTAAAATATGTTTACCACGACCCCTGTCATACACCGATTAAAACCACCGACCCCACACAACTCACCTCAGACTTAATGGGGCAAGAGGTAGCACTGACGGATCGTTGTTGCGGCGAAGCGGGTACCTTTGCGGTTAGCCGACCTGATATTGCCACCCAACTGCGCTTTAGAAAACAAGAAACCTTAGAAGAGGCAAAGCAAATCCAAATAGAAGCAGGCGCGCAAGCCAAGCCTATTGAAAGAGTAGAAAAAGTAAAAATCCTCACCAACTGCCCAGCTTGCCAACAAGGCTTAAACCGCTACGCCGATGACACCGGCATGGAAACCGACTACATCGTAGTAGAAATGATGAAAGAGCTACACGGCGAAAAATGGCAAGCACAGTTTGTCGAAACGATTAGTCAGGGTGGGATTGAGAAAGTGCTGCTTTAGATTGTAAGAGATAGTCCACGAAAAACACGAAAGGCGCGAAAAAGGGAATGGAAAATAATAATTACTTTTCGTGCCTTTCGTGGACGGTTAGTCTTTAAGTCGTTAATCACTTGCCCGCGAGGTTGTTGCTAAAATCGCTCCAGCACCAATAAACAAGCCTCCCGTTATTCGGTTGACCATTTTAGCGCGTCCTTTTTGCTGTAGCCACGGCAGTGCTTTTGAGGCAGAGTAGGCATAAATCATCAGCCAAGACATTTCGAAAAAGATAAAGGTTATACTAAGAATTATAAATTGCTCCCATAAGGGTGCACTAGGGTCAATAAACTGGGGGAATAAAGCGGTGAAAAAGAGGATCGCTTTGGGGTTACTCGCACCGACAATGAAACCACTCCAAAAAGTTGAGTAGTAGGATTTTTGTTGGTTTTCATTTGTTACTTGGTAGCTTTCATCTTTAGATAAAATGGCAGAAATACCAAGATAAACCAGATAAGCAACGCCCAACCATTTAATGATATTAAACATCATTTCAGATGCCATAATGATCACACCCATACCAGTAAAGGATAGTGTCATTATTCCTGTGATCGCGGTTGTACCACCTAGCGCACCAAAAAATGCTTTCTTCATGCCGCCGTTTAAACTGTTGCTAACGCTAAATAGAACACTGGGTCCAGGGGTTGAGGTGAGTAATAGCATGGTGAGCAGGTAATAAGCCCAAGTTTCTAAAGTCATGTTTCGAGTCCTTTTACTGTGTTTTTTATAAAGTTACTGTAGAAAAAAACGGGACACAAAAACACCAAAGTCTCGAAAATAAATCAATAGTCTTTCGTGGACAGCCCAGTCTTTTAATCATAATGACTTTCCATCAAACACATCCACGCTTAAGCCATCCGTTTCAAAATCATCCAAGCAACCAAGATTAACCCGATAATGATCGGGCATTCTAAAGGTTTGATGAAATGGGTAAATGCCGCAGTTTGTACAAAAGTAATGATGCGCTGATTTATCGCCAAATTCATACAAGCCTAAGCTATCGTCATTTTTCAGGTTGATTGTTAAGTCATTAGGCGGGATTACAAAGTTACCCATAATAGCACCGCGACGTTTACAAATAGAGCAGTTGCAGCGCAGCCCTTCGGTAATTTCGTCTTGCTTGAATGAGAATTTAACATCGCCGCAATGGCATGAGCCTCTATAGGTTTTCATAAACTTTCCTTAAACTTGTAGAAATAGGAATCGTCCACGAAAGGCACGAAAAACACAAAAGATCAGTTTTTGTTTCGCGCATTTCGTATTTTTCGTGGACTTCTTTTAACTAATATTCTTGAACCGTCTTTAATAAGTTTAGCGTGATTCATTATCAAACTGCTTAATTAAAACTGACGTATCCGCACGTGCATAACCGCGTTCTTGCAAGTCTTTATAGCGTGCATCAATCTGTTTGGCTAGCGGCAATTCAACGCCTAGTTTTTCGGCTTCTTCAAAACAGATGGCTAAGTCCTTGCGTACCCAGTCTACCGCGAAGCCAAAATCGAAGTCATTATTCATCATGGTTTCACTGCGATTGATCATTTGCCATGAGCCAGCGGCGCCATGTTGTAGTACATCGACCACGGTTTTGCCGTCAATACCTTCGGCTTTAGCGAGTGTGAGCGCCTCTGATAAACCTTGCAGCGCGCCGATAAAACAAATCTGATTAATCATTTTTAAGACTTGCCCTTGGCCGGCCTCACCAATGCGTGTGCAAGCTTTGGCGTAAACATTAAGAACGGGTAATACCGCATCAAAAATAGCTTGATCGCCACCAACCATAATGGTTAGTACGCCATTTTCGGCGCCTGCTTGACCACCAGAAACTGGCGCATCTAAAAAGTGCATGCCTTTGTCTTTAGCCTTTTGGTATAACTCGCGTGCTACTATGGCAGAAGTCGTTGTATGATCTATTAAGGTTGCGCCTGTTTTTGCTGATGCTAAAATTTTAGCGTAAATTTCACGTACATCATTATCATTGCCGACACAGGTGAGGATGATGTCAGCGTTTTTGACGGCTTCTTCAGGGCTTGTTGCCAGCGTGCCTGAGTATTCGCTGAGCCATTGTTCTGCTTTTGATGCGGTGCGGTTGTAAACCGTTACTGGGTAACCCGCGTTGGCAAGGTGGCCTGCCATCGGGTAACCCATTGCACCTAAGCCTATAAATGTGATTTTTGCTTGTGGCATAAATGACCTCGTTTTGATTTTGTATGCAGCTGATAGTTAAGCGTGACTTGGGTTTAACTGACAACGATCTGTAAATTTTTTAACAATCACTTCCAATAAAGCCTTAACCACAGGGTCTTCTGCTCTCGTTTTTAAATAAGCAACACCTAAAGGAAGCGTAAAACTTTCTCCGGTCCAAACCACGATTTCACCTTTTTTAAGCATTGCATCTGCCTCGTCATCACGAATAAAAGCAAGCCCCACGCCTGAGCGTAATAAAGTGGAGGTGGAATCTTCGGTAGAACTTGATGTTACCCATGTAGGCTTATTGAGCGTTTCTGCAAAGACATGGTCGATAAATCTATGGTAGATACACAGCGGTTCGGGGTAAATCCATGGCAGTTGTGCAAGCTCTTCAGCGCCGGCATTTTTTAGTTGTTCGGCCCACTTGGGGGATGCTGCAATTACGGCGTGGGTGGAGCATAAATCTACATGACTGAGTTCGTTGTAATTATTCTCACCAGAGAAAAAGCACACATCCAATGAACCTGAACTCATCTTTTTAAGCAATTCTACCGAGGTACCTTGTGTGAGTTGAATTTTAAGTTGCGGGTAAGACGACATTAATGCCAGGTGCCATTGCGCCAGCAGTAAATATTCTGCATCGGTATTTAAACCAACTTTGGCTTGCCCAGTCAAAACGCCTTGCAAGGTTTTAGCTTTCAGCTTTAAGTCATTGCTGGCGTTTAGCACTAACTGCGCTTTATTGCGTAATTCAGCGCCATCGTCGGTTAGTTTCATGCCCTTAGGAGTACGCTCAAATAGCTTAATTTCAAGCTCTTCTTCTAAGGCTTTGATATGTGCGCTCACTGCGGGTTGGCTAGTGAAAAGGCGCTCGGAGGCTTGGGTTAAATTACCTGTGTCGGCGACAGTGACGAATGTTTTTAGTTGGTAGAGTTCCATAGAGCAATCATGTCATCTTTATTAATAATGAACAATCGGGATTCCTGATAGCCCCCTTTTGATTAAACGATTGGATGGTTTTGCTAAGAAGGCATTAAATAGATTCATGGTCTTACCTGTAGGGGGTAAATCATAGATAGGGGGCTTTCTTCTTGCAAGGTAAGCCTCCACTCGCTAATAACAGGAGGCATGTCATGTCAGCAGTAATTGAAAATAATGGTTCGGTGAATTTATCACAGCATCTACCTACCTGTGAAAAAATTAAAATGTTTAAAGGTAAAAGTATAAAACAAAAGATTCTGTATTGGAAAGCAGTGTCCCGCCAAAGAAAGCAGTTAGCAAAGCTTGATGATCATTTGTTGGCTGATATTGGCTTAAGCAGAGAGCAAGTTGAAATAGAGATAGCCAAACCTTTTTGGAAATAGCTCTCGTTAGAGTTCTTTGCCAATATGAGGTAAAGAGTTCTATTCGGTACAATCGGCGTTATTTCTATCCAGAATAGCTATAAATTTAAGCTTATCCACCTGATAAAGTGTGAAATTTCACTTGCAAAATATCAAATAAACACGTCAAATAGAAGGTTATAAATACAAGGAGAAGTGTTTTATGAAGTTTCTATTAGGTTTTTTCAGTTTTGGATGGTTGCGTGGCTTGGATTTTCTTCCGCCTCTATTATTTCGTTTATTCTTGGCACCTTTACTCTGGGTATCTGGGCAGCAAAAATTAGGCTTGTTTACAGGCGCTGATACCGTTTGGTATAACCCTTTGACGTGGGTTAATGGCGCGACGTATCAAGCAGCCGCAGAAAAAATGAGTAATTTGCCTATAATTGGTGGTCTCTCTGATATGTTACCTGCATTAGTAGGTGGTTTAGAAATTGTAGGCGCTTTTCTTTTGCTGATCGGTTTTGCAGTACGTTGGATTTCACTTCCGTTACTTTTCTTGGTGGGTTTAACGGCATTTATGGCTTTAAATGGGCAAGATATTATTGCGACGCTTAAAGAGTTGCTATTAACGCATGGCTATTCTGATATGAGCACATCAGCCTTTAGCAAGGCATTGATGTACTTCTTAATGTTGTTAAGTTTATTTTTCATGGGAGCAGGGCGCTTCTTTAGTGTTGATTGGTTTTTATACCGTAGTTTGCACAAGAAGATAGATGCGAAAAATAGTGTTGGTGGTCATGTAAATGAGCATAGACATGATCAAGTTGATGATC
>JALSJU010000033.1 GCA_026989145.1 Thiotrichaceae bacterium | reverse complement strand
TGGACTCACTAAACCTTGCACGTAAAAACCCTGATAGAGAAGTGATCTTTTTTGGATTAGGTTTTGAAACCACCATGCCCAGCACCGCACTCACGGTGTTACAAGCTGAGCGCGAAGGCATCACTAACTTCTCACTTTTTTGCAATCACATTACAACTGTGCCGACGATTAAAGCCGTGCTTGATTCACCCGATATGCAGCTCGATGGGTTTTTAGCACCTGGCCATGTTGCGATGGTAATTGGTGAGCGACCTTTTGATTTTATTACTAAGGATTATCACAAACCTTTGGTAATTACGGGCTTTGAACCATTGGATATTTTGCATTCGATGTGGATGCTCCTTAAACAAATCGAAGCAAAAGAGAGTATTGTCGAAAATCAGTATTCTCGAATTGTACCGCCCGAAGGAAATGCTCCTGCATTAGAAGCACTTACGCAAGTCTTTGAAGTACGTGAATTCTTCGAATGGCGCGGTCTAGGTTCTATCGACCACTCAGGGGTTCGCATGAAAAAAGAATACGCTGCATTTGATGCCGAAGAGAAATTCCCTGTACCCAACTTAAAAATTGCCGACCCTAAATCTTGCCAGTGTGGCGAGGTTGTTAAAGGCGTTATCAAACCATGGGACTGTAAAATCTTTGGCACAAAATGCAATCCTGAAAATCCTATGGGTGCATTAATGGTCTCATCCGAAGGCGCTTGTGCAGCTTACTTTAATAATGGTTATGAGAAAAAGAGCGCTTAGCCTTAACAAAAAATATTAACTCACCACGAAGGATACGAAGAAAAACAAAACAACTCTTTACCCTTCGTGTCCTTCGTGTCCTTCGTGGTTAAATAAATCTTTTAAGTGAATAAACCCCATGCAACTACCTAAAACAAAATTCAGTGGAAAAAATATCACCCTAGCTCATGGTGCGGGCGGAAAAGCCATGCGCGATCTCATTGACGAAATTTTCGTTGCAGGTTTTGATAGCCCAGAGCTAACCTTGCTAGAAGATCAAGCCCGCTTTGAACTTAGCGATTTAAACAAACTCGGCAACCGTTTGGCCATGACCACCGATTGCTATGTAGTAGACCCACTATTTTTCCCTGGCGGAGACATTGGCAAACTAGCAGTTACAGGCACTGTAAACGATTTAGCCGTAGGTGGAGCAACACCGTTATACCTCACCTGCGGCATGATTATCGAAGAAGGTTTCCCCATTGATGACCTGCAACGCATCGTAGCATCCATGAAAGCTACCGCAGACTCTTGTGGGGTACGCATCGTCACTGGCGACACCAAAGTCGTGCCGCGCGGCGCAGCAGACAAACTATTCATCAACACCGCAGGCATAGGCGTTATACCCGAAACCAGCAATATATTAGCAAACCGCGCACAAGCAGGTGACGTCGTTATTATCAATGGCTATGTAGGAGACCACGGAGCAGCCATCGTAGATGCACGAGGTGAACTTGCCTTAGAAATCAGTACAGTAACCGATTGCCAGCCACTCAACGGCTTAATTAGCGAAATGCTAAAAGTATGCCCAGATATTCACTGCATGAGAGATGCCACACGCGGTGGATTAGCCACTGTACTCAATGAATTCGCCAGCAGTAGTGAAGTTGCGATACAACTGGATAACACAAAAATCCCCGTGCGAGAAGAAGTACGTGGAGTCTGCGAGATTTTAGGACTAGACCCGCTTTACCTAGCCAATGAAGGAAAGCTCATCGCCATTGTTGCAAAAGATGATTCAGAAGCACTCTTGAAAGTCATGCAACAACACCCTGCTGGGGAAAACAGTTGTATTATTGGTTACATTGAAGCTCCTTCACAAGGTACTAAAGGCTTTCCAAAAGGAAAAGTCATACTCAAAACGGGTTTTGGAGGAAGCCGCATGATTGATATGTTAATTGGAGAACAGCTACCGAGGATATGTTAGAATTTTCTAGTGATCAAAACATTCAACCGCGTAAATTTACATCACATGAAAAAAGTAACGCATTGTTTTCGTTACTCTATGAATGCGCTGCTAGTTCTCATTTCCCGTAGCACCATTTTTTTATAAAACATTAACAGAAAAGTAATTTTCTATACGCTTCATCGCAATAATAAAGTCACCCATCCTCCTTTTATTCCTTTATGTCATATTTTGTATAAATTATAAACGCTATAGATAACACAAAATATTGCTATGCTTTTGTCAGAACAAAAAAATAAATTTATTGGCTCTGTAACACCCAATACAGCATGGATGCTATTTATTGCATCGCTTGGCATTTTAACGGCTTTTTTAACAATGATGTATTTTGATAATAAACCTGAGATTACATCCGCCTCTACGACTACAATAAATCCATTAACCTCCGATTCGACCGAGAGTACTGCGGAGGCACTTAATGACCTAACTTCACAACTCATGACAGAACGCCAGCTCACCAATGAGCTTCATACAAAAAATGAAAAATTAAAACAGAAGTTACAAAAATCAGCTACAGACACAAACGCTGATATATCTGCTTATGAAGCAGTCAATGAATACTTGTCTGCGCTTGAAAATATTAAGAAAAATAAAAATTTAACAGATGATAAAGTCAGCTCTACAGACTATTACAATAAAGTCTCTATTACAAACAACCCAAACCTCCTACAAAACCAAATAAATCAGTTTATAGAAAATAAGAATAATGGGGAAAATATTTACTTGGATAGCTTAAAGGTAGAATCAACTATAAGAAACAATGAAGTACGTTCAATTCGTCTGAGAAAAGGGGAATCAATTTGGATGTTAGCAAAACGTGCTTATGGTAGCGGATTTAAATATCACAAAATTATGGCCGCTAACCCTCAAATCACCGAAAAAAATGCTAAGTTTCTAAAAGTCGGTACGCTTATTCGTGTACCTCAGTAATTTCTAACTCATCATTATCAACAGTACATAGATTATAAGTGTACGTTATTTAATACTGTCGATCACAAGATCAACCGATTCACCTAATTGCACAGACTGTTTTTCAGTGTATAAGTCGCCTTGTTGTGCAATTGGCTGACCACTTTTTGATATTCTTGCACCTACTTTAAGTGTTTTATGTGACGATATTTTCATCGCAGGTATCATTGCCATGCTGTCATTCAGGGTCACTTGAATGGGTAGGTCTTTCACTTGCTTTTTCAATGCTGCTAATGGCATAGGCGGGCCACTCATCGCTTTAGCATAAATAAATACAATATCTGTAGGACTGGCTTTTGCTAACAGTGCATCTGATAGTGAAACACTCACGGTTACGCTTGCAGAACTATTTTCTTGATTGTTGGTTTTTTCACTAGCAAGTTCAAGTTTGCTCAAACGCGCTTTATCCTCTGGGCTTACTTTCTGCATTGCTTCTGCAATCAGTGAACGTACATCCGCAACTTCTGCTGGGTCTTTTACTAATGGAATCACTTTTTGCCAGCGTTCGATTGCTAAAGCAAACTTTTCCTGCTGCCTTGCTGCCATACCACCTAACCAAAGCGCTGTTAAGTTGTTAGGTTCTATTTCTAATGCTTTGTTAATTAGCTCAACAGGGCGACCTGCTATTTCACCATTGTTTGTCATCGCTAAAGAATCAGCTAGAGCTAACATTATTTGTGCTGAGTCAGGTTTAAGTTTTAGTGATTTTTCAAATGCTTTTGCTGACTCTGGGTATCGTTTAATCACCATATACGAGCGCCCCAGCATAAACCAACCTTTCGCATTATCAGGATTTTCATCCATCTTTTTTTGCAGGCCAGCTACCATTGCTTCTATATCAGGTGAGCCATCTGGCTTTTTAGGGACAGCAATGGTTCTTGCTTTCTTCGCTGCTAGTTTTGAATCTAACTGCTCGGTAAACAGTGGTGTACCAAAGTTCAAATAAACAGGAATGGTGATGGCAGGGATTAACGAGGCAATCAAAAAACCGCTGAGTAAACTAGGCTTATTATTGATGCTACTTTTAGCTTGTACTGCCTGATCGACATCTGAATCACCCACGTCAGCAAACAAAGCTTGCTCTAATTCATCACGTGCTGATTGATAGGCTGTATCATCCATCTCCCCTGCTTTATAACGACTTTCAAGGTCGGCTAATTGCTCATTGGCGATAGCAATATTTTGTGCTCGTTGATTATCTTGCGTGTTTCTTTGTGAATTTGGTTTTGAGCTTAGCAATGGGGGAAGCAATATAGCGAGTGCAATTAAAATAAAACCCGCGCTGATAATCCAAAACATACTGAAATCTCTACTTATTATCTGATGATGTGTGTTTTAATAAAGATCGCATAGATTCACGATCATCATTGCTTAGCTTTTCTACAATCTCTTTCTTTTGACTTTTAATGAGCTTAAATATAAAGATTAAGCTTAATAATAGAAATAATGGTGGGCCAACCCAAAGTAGCAATGTGTTCTTTTTAAAGGGAGGGTTATACAGTACAAAATCACCATAACGGTCTGTCATGTATTTAATCACATCGGCACGTGTGCCACCTTTTAAAATCAGCTCATAGGTTTTATCGCGCATATCTTTAGCAAGCTCTGCGTTAGATTCAGCCAGATTTTGATTTTGGCATTTCACACAGCGAAGTTCGGCTATTAATTTCAGATAAAGCTGTTCCTGCTCAGTGGTTTTGAAGTCATGAAACTCAATTTTTACCGCCTGAGCGGGGAAGAAAAAGCTAACACTGAAAATTAACAAAAGGCGTATCATAGAAGATTTCATAACGCTTCCTCACGCAATTTCTTTATTAATGGAATCAGTGTTTCATCCACTGCTTTTTGATAAACAGGCCCAGTGAATTTATAGCGCACAATACCTTTTTTATCCATTACAAAGGTTTCTGGCACACCGACTACGCCCCAGTCTATTCCTGCCATACCTTTTGTATCAACCGCTACGGCATAATAAGGGTTACCTAAAGTAGCAAGCCATTTTTTAGCATCATCACCATAGTCTTCAGTACCATAATCTTTATAATTTAACCCAATAGTAGGTATTTTTTCTTCGGCTATAAGTTTTGACAAAACCGCATGCTCAGCACGACAAGAAACACACCATGATGCCCATAAGTTAAGTATCCAAACTTTACCCTTCATATCATTAACCGAGATGGTTTCATCAGGGTTATTCAAACGAGGTAAACTAAACTGTGGCGCAGGTTTGCCCACAAAAGGCGAAGGAATTAGCTTAGGATCATTTGACAAGCCAAAAAGCATTAAACCTACAAGCGCCATGAAGGCGACTAACGGGATTAAAAATTTTACTTTCATGCAGCGTTCTCAACCACAGGTCTTGGTGACGTAGCTGTCCCGTCATCTTTTTGTGTGATGACCTCTGGTGCTATTTTTCTCATCCGGCGATAGCGTTTATCCAATGCTGCCAGTAAACCTCCTAGCCCCATCAAAATCCCACCAAGCCAAATCCATCGTACAAAAGGTTTATGGTAAATACGGAAACTCCACGCATTTTTACCCAGTGGCTCCCCTAACGCGACAAATAAATCTCGTGTAAAGCCTGCATCAATCCCTGCTTCGGTCATTGGCATCGCATCCCGCCCATAGTCACGCTTTTCTGGATGAATAGTGGTAATGTGTTTACCGTTTTGGGTAATCTCCATCGTAGAACGACTAGCGATGAAGTTATCGACTTTTACTTTTTCAAATGACTGAAAAGCAAACTTATAGCCAGCCATCTCATAACTTTGTCCAATCTCTAAACGTACATCTTTCTCCGTGTCATACAGTGATACTACCGTTACACCGATGGCTGTCATTGCCATACCGATATGTGCGATCACTGACCCCCAGCTTGCCAGCGGTAACTTAAACGGTGAACGCCCTAAGCTAACGACCCACATTAACGCGGCCAGCGTTACCCAGCTACCGATAAATAAACCCAGTACGGTTTTAATTTTAAAGTCTTCCGCTAAAATTAATGGCAATACAAAGGCGATCACTAAGCTGGCGGCAAGTGGCATCCAAACTCGACCTAATACGCGACTCAATGAATCGCTCTTCCAACGTAGGTGAAAACCTAAGCCCATTACCATAAATAACACAACAGCTAAGGGTACGATAACGGCATTAAAGTAAGGAGGTCCTACGGATATTTTACCCGCGCCCAACGCATCTATAATTAACGGATATAAAGTACCTAGCAGTACCGTCGCGGTCATCACCAGCAATATAACATTATTGACCAACAGCCCTGATTCACGAGAAACTAATGAGAACGAACCCACTGAGCGGATTTTATGCGCTCTAAAGGAGAATAGCAGAAGCGATGAACCAATCACCACGAGTAAAAATATCAATATAAAAAGACCACGCTCAGGATCGCTAGCAAACGAATGCACGGAGGTTAACACGCCTGAACGCACCAAAAACGTACCAAGTAGACTTAAAGAAAATCCTAATATTGACAGTAATAAAGTCCAACGTTTAAAGGTCGCACGTTTCTCGGTGACAGCTAAGGAATGAATCAAGGCGGTTCCTACTATCCAAGGCATTAAGGATGCATTTTCGACTGGATCCCAAAACCACCAACCGCCCCAACCTAGCTCGTAATAAGCCCACCAACTACCTAAAGCAATACCGAAGGTTAAAAATACCCAAGCGATATTGGTCCAAGGTCTTGCCCAACGCACCCAGGATGCGTCTAATTTTCCACCAATCATTGCCGCCATTGCAAATGAATAAGCAACGGATAATCCCACATAGCCCATGTAAAGCATGGGAGGGTGTATCGCCAAACCAAAATCTTGTAATAAAGGGTTAAGTTGTCTACCTTCAAGTGGTATTCGTAAGAGCCGCTCGAACGGGTTTGAGGTAACGATAACGAATAACATAAAACCAACCGCAACCAAGCCCATAATGCTCAAGACCCGTGCCAGCATAATTGGCGGAATACCTTTACTGAAAAAAGCTACCGCAGCTCCCCACCCCGACAAGACCATCGCCCAAAGCAATAAAGAACCTTCATGCGCCCCCCAAACTGCAGACACTCGAAATACAGTCGGCATCTGCGTGTTAGAGTTATTTGCTACATATTTAACAGAAAAATCATTGGTCACAAAAGCATAAACTAAACAGGCAAAGGAAATTACCATGAAAAACAGCTGCCCATAAGCTGCCGGTTTAACCATTGAAATCCAATTTGATTTACCCGTAAATGTTCCCCACAGTGGAAAAACACCTTGTACGATAGCAACCGATAAGGCGAGAATTAATGCAAAATGACCAATTTCAGGAATCATATTTTTTGACCTGTCATTTTACCAATTTCAGAACCATCAACTTTAGCAGGCGCTGGTGCATGCTCTTTTGCTAAAACATCTTTTAACTCTGCTGGCATATATTCAGAATCATGTTTCGCTAGAACTTCTTCTGCGACAAATAAACCTTCATCATTCATTTTACCGCGTGATACTTGGCTTTTCTCTTCTTGAAATAAATCAGGTAGAATTTTATTGGTTACTACGGTTATTTCATTACCACGATTATCCGTCACCACAAATCGTGCTTCTAGTTTTGTATCACTACGCTTTAGACTACCTTTTTTAACCAAGCCCCCTAAACGAAAGACTGTACCTGCTGGGACTTCACCTTTTAGCACTTGTTCAGGTGCGTATAAATAGTTGAGATTACCATCCATTGCTTTGCTGATAAGCGCCGATGCTGCACCTACAGTTAAGAGTGCTAGCAGTACAAAAGCGATACGTTTAGTTCTTGGTTTCATAATTTATTTACTCAGTTATTGATCTGACTTCTTTCGTTCACTGGTCTCTCTTTGCTGAAGTCGTTTCAGACGTTTAATATCATGTAAAACAGCGCGCCTTTTCAACATTAATTGTATCGGTTCGAATAGCATAAGTAGCGCTGCTATAAACATTGCACCTAAAATATAATCAGCATAATTACCTAACAGGCTCGCAAACACAATAGCGACTACGTTTACAGATAACACTAACATTAGTTCACTTCCTTAAGCTTAGACACCCAAGTCGTATTTCGTTCACGTTGCAAAATAATATTTCGAACTCGCATTAAAATAGCAGCGAAACTATACATCCAAAAACCCAAGGTAGTAAAAATAATGCCTCTCATAATATTAGGTTCTATATTTTTCATCGACGATTCTTGGTGCAAGGATGAGCATTGAGTGGGATCAGGACAATTTACCGCTGAATAAATCACCGGCACAAGTGCTAAACCGACTAACGCCAATACCGCAGAGGCTTTATCAGAACGACGTGTATCATCAATCGCTGATTGCAGGGCAATATAACCGATATATATAAACAACAAAATAAGAAAGGTCGTTAGTTTTGGGTCCCAATCCCACCATGTACCCCAGCTCGTTTTACCCCAAATAGCACCTGTAGCAAGGGCAACCACTGTTAGCAATGCGCCTGTAATAGAGGTGGCTGAAGCCATCATATAAGACAGTTTAGTATTAAAAACCAAACCAACAAGCGCCCAGAAAACCATCATGATATATAACCACATCGCCATCCACACCGAACCTAAGTGAACGAAAATAATGCGGTAATATTCCTTCATGCCATTTTCAAGCGAATCAGGTGTTTTGAAAAACCCCCAATACAAGCCAAACGCGGTTAACGCAATTGCAGCGACCCAAAAGAATGGAATCACTTTCCCCGCCAAAGAATAGAAATTCAGCGGCGCTGCGTATTTAAACCAATTAATTTTCATCGTTAATTACAAGAACCTTATAAACATCAATGGAGGCTAAACAGCTTAACTCACCACGTTTAAATTTACACTAACAGTCGATACTTTAAAACGTTAATTATCAATCATTGCATGAGTAACTGAAATCAAACTGAATTTAATCGCTATTCCAACGAAATTTTTAATGCCGCCGCTGTCGCCCAAGGCGAAAAAACAATTGCCAACAAAGCAAAAGCACCTAACAATAAAAAGTAGGGCTGAAGACTCAAGCCTTCCAGCATACTGCTTGCAATAGCACCCGAACCATAAACCATTACCGGCAAATAAAACGGTAACACCAAAAGCGATACCAGCACGCCTCCGCCACGCAAGCCTAAAGTGAGCGCTGCGCCGATTGCGCCTATCATACTTAAAATGGGCGTACCTATTAACAACACCAGCATCATTACAACCATTGAGTCATTAGGTAAGTGATAAAACAAGCCTACCAAGGGTGAAATTAACACCAAGGGTAATCCTGTCAGCAACCAATGCGCCACCATTTTTGCCAGAACCATAATTGACAGCGATTGTGGCGCCAAAGCGAGTTGCTCTAATGTTCCATCACTAAAATCACTAGAAAACAAACGATCCAAAGCCAAGGTTGATGCCAGTAACGCGGCAATCCAAACCACGCCTGGAGCTATTTGTTTTAGCGTTTTATCTTCTGTGCCAACTCCCAGAGGAAACAAACTGATCACCACTAAAAAGAAAAACAGCACCGTAAATATTTCACTGCGGCGGCGTAATGCCAGTAACAAGTCACGCTTTAATAGCAACCAAAAAACATTAAGCATTAAGCGACTCCCTGTTTTCAGTTAGCGCTGTTAAAGATAACCGCTTAACTTCACCTTTTATTAGAGAGACTTCTTGGTGCGTGGTTAAAATCACCATACCACCCTTATCAACATGATCAGCAATAATCGACTGCAATAACACCACAGCTGCCGCATCCAACGCCACAAAAGGCTCATCCAGCACCCACAAAGTTGCTTTAGTTAATAATAAACGCGCTAAAGCAACACGGCGTTTTTGACCTTGGGATAATTGACTAGCGGGAAAATCCTCAAATGCAAACAAACCAATAGCATCTAACGCCTGCATTAACGCATCATCAGTCTCAAGCCCGCCAGCTAGCTGCGTATTAAAGCGTAAGTTTTCAAACACCGTTAAATCAGGCTTAATCGCATTCAAGTGACCTAAATAGAATAACTCACGCCGGTAAAGTTCATCTTGTTTTTTAATAGACTTTCCATGCCATAAAATCTCACCCACATCAGGCTCATACAAGCCACAAAGCGCCCGCAGCAAAGTTGTTTTACCGCTACCATTCTTGCCTTCGAGCATCAGCAGCTGCTTCGCCTCCAACTGAAATGATAAATCAGTAAATAGCTCACGGTCACCGCGAATACATTGTAGGTTCTTAACTTCAAGCGTCATAGGAAGAAGTGTATTATCAGTAAGATCGAGTAGCAATAAGTATTAAAATAATTGACTAATAGAGCAACATTCGTCAAATACCCAAAATATACACTTAGAAATTCAAGCAACCCCCCCGGAAAAGTAAGTATTTGATTCTATTATACAAATAGACAGGCAATAATTTAAGCTTAAAAACAATGTTAAAAACACACACAAAACCCTTAAAAAGATTCTAATTTGTTGTACTATATGCAAGATAATAATCACTAATGCCTTTCTTCGATCACTAAACCACCCCCTCGGTTCGTGATTAAAGGGCATAACACAGTTTTATAAAAGGGAACCCCATGGCGCGTATTTTTCTCGGAATATCATACTTATTTCTTATCGGTATTTTATCTTTCACGGCTAATGCCGCAGACTTACAAGCCTTTATTCAAGAGGGTGAAGCAACTGAAACTATTGCAAATAGTAGCACTAGTTCACCAACCCAAGCCCCACTAAATAAAATTCAAAATACCGAGGCAAGCGAACAGTTTACGCATATAATCGAGTTAGTCGTTGCTGGCATCGTTGCATCCGCGCTCATAATTTCGGTCCTTGTGTTATTTTTGGGGCGCTGGGCAGGGCGTCGTGAAAAGAAAATAATAAAGAATATTCGTATCAAAGCTGAAGAAGAACAAGAGAACATTATTGCCTCTGCAGCTACAGTACGAGAGCAAGAAAAAGAAACCACCCAAATCGTACATAAAATACGTGATGAAGCCCAAGTCTTTAGTGAGAAAAAAGAAGTCATTGAAAATTTCGACAAGGATGTACATGAAATAACACTTCAAGCAAAAGCAAAAAAAGAAGTGATTGATGATATATCTGATACGGTCAATGAGAATGTTGAAAAAATTAAATCGTACTGGGATGAACAATTGGTATCAACGATTAATACTATTGAAAAAGTCCAGGGAGGGCTAGACAAGAGCCTGAGTAGTGTTGATAAAAATCTTGACGACATGATGCAACAAAAAATTCAATCGGATGAGTTGCTCAGCGAGTTTATAAGCACAAACAATCAACACTTAAAAGTTATCAATAATAACTCTGTAAACTCTGAAAAACTCAATAAAAACCTCCAAGAAACCCTAAAAGAGTCAACCCAGTTACTAAAGTTACTAAAAAAGCACCAGAAATCTGCCGAAAAATCATTAAATAAATTCACTGAAGAACTCATTGCTTATGAAGAGCAGGCTTACGAGCAGTTTGATACTAGCTTCCAAGTTGCTGATTTAGCCAGACAAGAGCTAAATGCTAATATTGACGAGAGTCGCAAGCACATAGAAACTATGCGCCGTCATGAAGAACAAAGTCACGCTATTAATGCACAAACTCAGAAAAATCTTAAATCACTCGACTTTTCTAAAATAGCCAAGCTTTCGCATACGCTTGATTCAACGTTCTCCATGTTCCATGACATGACGGATAAAGTGGATGAAACTCGTGCCATGCTGGATGAGCTCAATGATTTAAAGACTGACATTAGAAATAATACCTTCGAGAATTCAACATTAAGCACTAAGCCTAGCCAAAAAACTCAACTTGCCAAAGAAGTAGAAGTGAACCTTCCAACAACTCCTGCTCCTGTAAAAAAGTCGAGTATATTAGATGTTAATCTTAAAAAACCCGTTATTGAAGCTAAAACCAACAAGCCTAAAGAAAAAGACACAAAAAAGCCTACTGAAGTTAAAACGGACAATCTAGTAACACCTCCTGTTAAAGCAAACAGTCTAAATGACATAATCACAACCACCAAGGGTCAGCCTGAAGTTGTAAAACATTCACCTATAAAAGAAACTTTAACGAACAAAAATTCTTTAGACGTTAAAAAGCCTTTATCTAAAAAGCTACCTGAAATTAATAAACAAAAATCAAAACCTGTTACTGATAAACAACTTACCCCTAAAAAACAAACCCTAAAAGAACAAGCTACCACTATTAAACAAGCAAAAATAGAGCCTACTGTAAACAGCAATAGAAAAGGCAAAGCACCTAAAACAAAACCAATTGTTATTAAAAGCAAAGGCACTGCCAAACCTATTAATAAAGCAAAAGAAGACTCAATAGCAAATGTAATTGAAGAGCGAGTAGAAATTAAGTCTGTATTAGAGAGCAGTGAAGCCTCTAAAACTGCTTTTAAGATGGCCAATACAGATAATGTACCGGTGTCCTTTTTCAAGAATGTTAAAAAGAATCAAACAGTAAAAAAAGCCGAAAAAAAAGAGCCAATGCTTGGCTCTGTTAAACGTACTCTTTTTGGAAATAAATAAGGGTGAGCCATCCGTGGCTCCCAGTTGATTCTTCCTAAAAAAATAAACGTAAAGACCCTATCAAAAATCTTTACGCTTTTAAGCCTTCCCTAGCTTCAACTGGTATATCCAATTCTTTAAACTAAATAAAATAAATTTGGAGAATTTAAATTTGTTTGTTACTCGCTGTAACTGGAAAAGAATATTACAGCAGTTAAAAAATTTTAAAACCCACTTACTCTCTAATGGTAATAGTTTGCTGATTGCTTGATAAGCGTACAATTACGAAAGATAGACTGTATGAAAACTAATCACTTCATTAGAACCCCAAAGTGTCCTTATCATTATTCACAGCAGCATCCGGTATCCCCTCCTATCAATCCTAAACACGTACTACCACTGAGATAGTAAGCCCAATCATTCTTCGCTTCCTTCTTGTTGCAATTGCCACATTTTCCAATATTTTCCTTTTTCTTTTAACAAAACTTGGTGTGATCCGCGTTCAACTATACACCCTGCCTCCATCACAATAATCATATCAGCATCAACCACAGTGGATAAGCGATGTGCAATGATTAGGGTTGTAGTCTGAGATGAAATTTCCTTTAATGTTTTCTGAATCGCTTGCTCCGTTCCGGTATCTAAGGCTGATGTTGCCTCATCAAACAAGAGTATCGCTGGCTTTTTTAAAATAGTCCGCGCTATCGCAACACGTTGCTTCTCCCCACCGGACAACTTCAAGCCACGCTCGCCCACCATCGTATCCCAGCCTTCTGGCAAACTCTCGATAAAGTCATAAATATGCGCCATTTTTGCCGCCTGTTTTACTTCATCCACTGTTGCCTCAAGGTTACCGTATTGAATATTATATAAAATACTATCATTAAACAGTACGGTATCCTGTGGTACGATGCCCATTGACTCTCGCAAGCTATCTTGAGTGACCGTTTTAATATCTTGCCCATCTATTAAAATACGACCTTTTAGCACATCATAAAAACGAAATAACAAACGAACCAATGTTGATTTCCCCCCACCACTAAAACCAACCACTGCCACTGTTTTTCCTGCTGGAATAGTAAAATCCACTGCATGTAGGATCGGGCGATTTTTGTTATAAGAAAAATCTACCTTCTCAAAAATAACTTCGCCTTTTGTAACCACTAAATCCTTTGCAGTTGCACTGTCTTGTATCTCTGGTTGTTGTTTTAATAATTTAAAGACCAAGTCCATATCTGCCAAGGTGTATTTTATCTGCCGATAAATAATACCTAAAGCACCAAGTGGTATAAACAACTGCAACATAAAGGCATTGACCATAACTAAGTCGCCAATTGACATCGTGCCTTCAACCACGCCATTTGCTGCAAAAAACATAATCAGTGTCACACCAACGGCAATAATCGCGCCTTGGCCGAAATTAAGCATCGACATGGTCGTTTGACTCTTAACTGCTACCTCCTCCCACTCATTCAACAAACCATCGTAGCGTTTTTGCTCTAACTTCTCGTTATTAAAATATTTAACGGTTTCGTAGTTGATTAAACTATCAAAGGCTTGCGTGTTGGACTCTGAATCGAGTCGATTCATTGCATGACGATGCTCCATACGCCACTCTGTCACTAACAGGGTAAAAAGCATATAACAGGCAACTGTACCAAAGGTTACTAATGCAAAAATCCATGCATAGTTGGACAATAAAATGACCGCTACTAGAGAGAACTCAACCAATATAGGAATGGTGCTAAAAACCAAAAAATTCATTAGCGAACCAACCGAACGGGTTCCACGCTCTAAGTCACGACTAATCGCGCCAGTTTTTCGTTCCAGGTGAAAGCGCAAAGAAAGGTCATGCAAATGCTTTAACACCCGTTTAGATAATTCACGCATCGCATGATAACGAACCCGTGCAAAGATCGAGTCCCGCAACTCATTAAACAGTGAGCCTAACAAACGGAATAAGCCATACCCGAGTAATAACGACACAGGTAAAACTAACAATTGAGTTTCTTTACCATCAAAGCGATCAATGATTTCTTTAAGCACCAAAGGTACTGAAACATTAGCAACCTTAGACAATAAAAGAAAACCCAATGCCAAAAGCGCCCTACCCTTGTAAGCACTGAGGTAAGGAATGAGTTGTTTTAAGTTCTGAAAATCCTGCCGATTTTCATGAATGTCTTTATCACTATGAATAATGTACAAGCTACCGTTTCCCCATGCTAAATAGAGCCGTAATTTAACACAGAAGATTCTACAATGCTCTTATCGCTTAAACCCCTACCCCTAGAAGAAATATGAGTAAGGGTACGAGACTCAGGTTTCATGGAATATTCAAAAAGAATCGTTTCACCAGTAGATTAATCGAAAATTTTTTGGGTTATTCTATGAAATCAAAGACTCGTCTATCATCGTGTTTTCTATCTGAAGATCAGGGTTAATACTGCTTTCGTAGACTTATATTATTACAACACGGCCTCTTCAGGATACATCTTCTCAACCGAGCCACAAATCAACTCATCAGGCATATAGACAACCGAGGAATCCTTATCATCATAGTCCAGGGTGTATAAAAAGTGACGAATACAAGCGAGTCGAGCACGCTTTTTATCATCAGACTTGATTACTGTCCAAGGCGCATCGGCAGTATCTGTATTAAAGAACATTGACTCACGCGCCTTGGTGTAAGCATCCCATTTGTCCAGTGATTGCACATCAATTGGGCTTAACTTCCATTGCTTTAATAGATCATGCTTACGCGAGTGAAAACGTCTGATTTGCTCCTGCTGAGTCACTGAGAACCAGTACTTAAACAGAATAGTGTCTGAGTTTACTAACATGCGTTCAAACATCGGAGCTTGACGCATAAATTCTAAGTGATCATGCTTTGAACAAAAGCCCATCACAATCTCAACACCGCCACGGTTATACCATGAGCGATCAAATAATATCATTTCACCTTTTGTCGGTAGGTGCTTAACATAGCGCTGAAAATACCACTCACCCAGCTCGCGATCAGTTGGCTTCTCTAACGCTATTACTCGTGCAATACGAGGGTTTAAGTGTTCGGTAAAGCGTTTAATCGTCCCCCCTTTACCCGCTGCATCACGACCTTCAAAAATAGTGACTACTTTCTTATTTTTCTCTTTTAACCATACTTGGACTTTTAACAACTCAATCTGTAACGAGCGTTTCTCCTTTTCGTAATCAGCCAGCTTCATCTTTTTTTCGTAAGGATACTCGCCATTGGCATGGGTTATTTTTAAGAGTTCCTTACCTGACATCATTGTCGATGAATTCATGACTTTACTGGCATCGGATAAGTCTTTTAACAACTCTGCTGCTTGTGCTTTTGTGATTGGTTTTTCAGCTGGCACAGTCTTTTTTTGAGTTGTTGTAACGGTTTTTTTAGCGGTAGGCATAGTTATCTCCAATTATTAATATATATCTGGATTAATTATATACCCGCTAATGCCTGTTCTGTATGATTTATGTTAATTTTACAAAGGTAAGGATCGCACTTCGGTGCTCACTCCTAAAGAAAAATGGCTGAACGAATACAAAAAATACTTTCTCGTGCCGGTTACGGATCTCGGCGAGAAATAGAACGCTGGGTCAAAGCAGGCGAGGTTACAGTTAATGGCAGTGTTGCTACAGCAGGACAAGCAGTCAATGAAACTGATAAAGTCGTGCTTCGCGGGCAACTGCTAAAACTTGCTACTAAATTAAAAGCAAAGCCCCAAGTCTTGTTGTACCACAAAAAAATTGGCGAAATTTGTTCTCGAAGTGATCCCGAAGGTCGACCTACTGTTTTTGATAAGCTACCCAAACTAAGTAGCGGTCGCTGGATTCAAGTAGGACGATTAGATATTAATACCGATGGCTTAATGCTTTTCACCACCGACGGAGAGCTTGCCAACCGTTTAATGCACCCTTCTTACGAAATTGAGCGCCAATATTCATCGCGTATTTTAGGAAAAGTAACGGACGAAATTCTCAATACCTTAACAACAGGTGTAGTGCTAGAAGATGGAAAAGCCAAATTCACTCGTATTACTTTCGCTGGTGGTGAAGGCGCTAACCGCTGGTACAACGTAGCCCTAAATGAAGGTAGAAACCGCGAAGTGCGACGTTTATGGGAGTCACAAGATCTTACCGTAAGCCGCCTACGCCGTATCAGCTACGGCGGTATTGAGCTAAAACGCTCACTCAAACCCGGCAATTATGAAGACTTAAATGTGCGCGCGATGCGTGTATTATATCAACGCGTAAAACTGGAGTTAGACGAAGAAAACTTTTTATCCAAGAGTGAATACTCCAGTCGCAAGGAACGTGATCGTAAGTTTAAATATGGCAGCAAAGCCATCAAAAAATCGAGACAAAAACGCCGCTAAATAGTTTAAAATCCACCCTTAAAAGCCCCTTGATCTAAGGCTTGTAAAATCTCATCTTCTAGTGGTCGGTAGTGCTGAATAATTGCTATTGCTGTATCACCATTAGGGTTAGATAACGGAGCAATTGATTTACCTGCTGGCGCAGATTTGGGTACATTTGCTACAATATCGGTTGAAACTTTTAAGGCTAATACATCATTTCTTTTCTGCATTTTTTGCAACAGTCCAGATTGATAAAAAACTATAGCAAATAACCCAAGCCCCATAAAAAACAACCCAAAAAGAGCGACTCCTTTTGCTACTCCCATACCACCCTCACTTAACATTCAGTTCACTAGACTCTTTTAAATTTGCTTTACGCTTTACCCAATCCCTATAAGCCCAATACTCACAAGCTAAAAGGCAGTCTATTATGCATGATGATTTTTTCGCTAAAGCAGTAAAGCTCTTCAAAATGAGATGATGCTTTCCTTATATAAGCAAACTGTTTTTCATCAACAAAGTAAGTAGATTCAATACCTTTAAGGACTTCATCATAACGAGTTAATACCCACATACAGGCTAATGCACTTGCTAAAATATTCACGCTGGTAATCCAAACAGTCGCCTGCCCTATAAGCAACATCACTAACATAGAAGCAAATAAGCCAAACCATAAACCCACATAGAGGCTGATATTAAAAAGTTCGTGCTCTATATCATACCCTAACATGAATGCACGGATTGTTACTGCAACACCCAGAACAATTAAGACCACTATAAAACTTAAATTACTAATAAAGAGTGAATGCAATCTTCTCTTTTGAACCAACAGCTCTTTTTTTGACAATGGCTTACCAGCAATATCAACCGTAAAATCATAATGATTATCAGCATAATCAAACATTTTCGCGCTTATCCAATATCCAAACATTAAGCAAACTGCCAAAAAACAAACACAAACTCAAAACCAGCATAATAATGCCGTAAAGTGACTCTGTTGCAGAAAACGCGTACCAAATCCCTAGCAACATATAAACAAATGACAGTAGCATAACACCAATGAAAGTATCTCTATTTCCTCTAAAAACACCACGTACGAAAAACAGTAATGGCGCAACCAGCAACGTAATTTCAATCGAACGTGGAATATCTTGCTCAGGCGCTAACCAACCATTCCAGACAATACTGAGGATAACTAATCCTGCAATCCCAATGCCTGCCAAGAATCGCCAAAAAACAGTAATATCCATTAGCTTAGTTTTTCTGCTAGATTTGCGAGGCGGTTACCTAGTGCTTTACACAGCGCTTTTTCATCGTCACTTAGTGGCAAATTGCTATCGGAACCCGCCACATGTGATGGCCCATAAGGCGTTCCACCAGTTGTTGTCGTGAGCAACTCAGAGACGGTATACGGTAAGCCAGAAATTATCATACCGTGATGTAGTAGCGGTATCATCATGCTTAACAAAGTTGCCTCTTGCCCACCGTGTAAGCTGGATGTTGAAGTAAAGACACCTGCAGGCTTTCCAACTAAGGAGCCTGATAACCACTGCCCGCTGGTTTTCTCTAAGAAATACTTTAGCGGTGCAGCCATATTCCCAAACCGAGTGGGACTACCCAGTACCAAGGCATCACAGCTTTTTAATTCATCTAATGTCACATAAGGTGCGCCTGCCTCTGGTACCTTAGCAGTCGTTGCCTCGCAGGTTTCAGATATTTCTGGCACTGTTCTCAAAACAGCTTCAACACCCGCCACGCTTTCAGCACCACGGGCAATTAAACGCGCCATTTCAGCGGTTGCGCCACTGCGTGAATAATAGAGCACCAATACTTTATTCATCGAACGAATCTCTTTACTAATAAAAAGTAATTACAGAAAAATTAAAGAATTTCTATAATATTTTCAATGGGTCTGCCAATCGCTGCCTGACCATTTTTAACAACGATAGGGCGTTCAATTAATTTTGGATATTTTACCAAAGCATCCACTAAATCATCATCTGTTAAGTTTTCATCAGCCAAGTTATTGTCTTTATATTCCGCCTCCCCCTTACGCATTAGTTCGCGTGGCTCAAGGCCCAACATATCCAGTAAGTCGATGATGGTAGTTCTATCAGGAGGGGTTTCTAAATATTTTACTACGTTAGCTTCAATTCCTTTATCCGTTAATAACTCCATTGCTGCGCGTGATTTTGAGCAACGTGGGTTGTGGTAAATTATGACTTTATCTGACATTTTATTTCTTCCCTTAACTGTTTCATCTAGTGTAGCCTTGCTGGTAATAAATACCAGTACTTTGAGAAAAGTCCGGTAAATTTAGTCACGGAAATACACGAAATAAAAATAAACGCCTAAGAAAAATGAGTAAGCTTGTATTTTAGGGCATTATAAGCGAGCATCACTGTATGAAAAAACAACAATTACTCAGTGCGCTAGCTTTAACACTATTTTCTAGCATATCTGCAGATACTCCACTTCCAAAAGCTAAAAGCACCACTCAGACTACCAAACAAACACCAGCCACCGTAGAAAAGAAAAACACATACGACCAAGTAAGTGACTTTTCATTTTATGATATGCAAGGTGTTACGCATAAGTTTAGTGACTACAAAGGGAAATGGATTTTAGTCAACTACTGGGCAACCTACTGCCCACCCTGTCGCGCTGAAGTCCCTGATATTCAAGAGTTCTACGAAAAGAACAAGGCTAAGTTTATCGTGCTAGGCATGGATGCTGGAGGCACTGATGATGCATCAATTAGGGCCTTTAAAAAAGAATTTGGTATTACTTACCCAATAATCCCTGCTCAAGAAAGCACCTTACTTGCATTCGGTGTGGTTATGGCAATTCCAACCAGTTATATTATTAACCCTCAGGGTGAGATTATTGATAAGTACGTAGGTTTGATTACTTATGATGATTTAGATTTTAATGTCAACCCGCAAAATTTTGTAAAAGATAAGTAGCCAGACCAAGTTGAAGAACCTCTAAATAACATACACGAAAGACACTAAAGATAAAAAAAGCCCTCTATCAGAGGGCTTTTAGCTTTGAATATAGTTTCTAAGAAAACTTACTTCAAACGAATCGCTTGACCAGGACTAATGGTGTAAGCCGGAGCCTGTAGATTGTTCAGTTTAATAATATCTTTCCAGTAAACACCTGTTTGGCGCATAATTTCAAATACGGTATCACCTTTCTTTACGATATAAGTCTTACCATTAGATGCACCACCACTGTTACTGCTACTCACGTACGTCGTATTAGTATTCGTCGTTGCTGAACTTCCGCCTGAATAAGTTGTAGGATTATACGGCTTATAGGTTTTTTGCTGGTAACTACCCGTGTAAATACTTTTGTTACTGGTACTTACGTTGGTTGTTGAAGTCCTCGTATTTGCACCTGAAGCAACCGCATTGTTATTAGTACTGCCGCTCGATGTGTAATCATAATACGTTGCATTACTTCCACCAGCATAGTTTGTATTTTGTTGTTGCTGTGCACGTGGCCTTGCTTCTCCAGCGCTTTGCTGCTGGCGCTTCCAGCGATCAACATACCATTGCTGCGAGTGCTGACCTGCAGGGCGATAGGGTTTAGTTACTACAGGTGCACGGTATGGTCTTGGTGCTGCAGGCTTATAAACGCGTGGTGCTGGTGCAGTCGTAGTTGCCCGTGTCGCATTTGCAGCGCATGGTGCACACGTTGAAGCACGTTGCTGGCTAAATATACCACGACGGCTACCGCCATCACTTCTTACTTGACTTCCACCGCTTGCCTGAGATGAGCCACCACCTTCAAACGCGTCAGCATCGGCAGTATTAGCGCCACCTCTAAAACGACTACAACCTGTTGCCATTACTGCTATTAACGACGTAATCACTAATAATTTTATTTTCTTATCCATAAAAAACACCTTCGATTCATCCATTTATTTTAGTTTGTTTGTATCAGGTATCGAGAGATCCAATGCAGATAACATTGGTGATAAGTTAGCTGCCAAATAATGACAAGTACTTAAATGAATTATCCCCATAACCCCAAATTTTCAATGAATAGTCCCAACTATTCATAAGCCCTAATCACACTAAAAGTACGTATAGCACGCGCAACTAGTGTAACTTTCAGTTTATATCATAAAACAAACTAGTTTTGCACTCTTTTACCGCATTTGTTTTCGATATTTTAATTCGAACAGTCTAATAATAAAGGTGTTTTTAGACTTTTTTCAATAGAAAACTTAACACTTCGGTGCCAGATAATACAATCGCCGTAACAATGAGACCTGATATCACCACACCTAAAGATACCGCTAAAAACCCTTTCCGCTTTTCAATACCAAACACCCAAGCTGCAAAGCTACCCGTGTAAGCACCCGTCACAGGTAATGGAATCATGACAAACACCATCAACCCCCAAAACCCCCACTTTTCTAAGTTATCACCTACTTTGCTACGTGTGCGAACCACAACCTTCTCAAACAAATTGGCATACCAGTCCATTTTACTAAATAGATCATGGAAAAAACCCATAAATAAATACACAAAAGGGAATGCCAACAGGTTTGCCGCAACGCAGATAAGGTAGGCAGTTACCGGGTTAATACCATTCAGTAACGCGTAAGGAATACCGCCGCGTAACTCAAAAATAGGCAACATACTTAAGATTATGGAGTAGATGTAATCGTTCATTTTATTTCACTTGTTTTCTGATGCATATCATCATATCAGCGTGTTTCTTAACTTGAGCTGACTAACGGCACAAACACCACTGATTCAAAATTCTCTACAGAATACTTAGTATCGCTGGTTCGTGTCACTAACTGTAAAACCTGCTCGCTGTTTTGCGCACCTACTGGAATCACCAAACGACCGCCTATTTTCAACTGTTGAATCAGCGCATTAGGGATTTCATCTGGCGCAGCTGTAACCATAATTGCATCATACGGCGCGGATTCTTGCCAGCCCCAACTGCCATCTCCTAAGTGAGTGCGGATATTGCGATAACCTAATTTATACAACAAATCACGCCCCTGACGATATAGCTCAGGGATCACCTCAACGGTGTGCATTTCTTTAACCAGTCCACCCAACACTGCTGCTTGGTAAGCCGAGCCTGTACCAACCTCCAACACATAATCGAGTGGGCCACTTCCTAATAACAATTCCGTCATACGTGCCACAATATAAGGCTGTGAAATGGTTTGACCATGACCAATTGGAAAAGATGCATCCTCATAAGCCCGCGTTGCCATCGCCTCATCCACAAACAAATGTCGCGGCACCAAGCTCATCACACGCAACACTTCAGCATTGTTAATGCCCTTCTCTTTTAAACGTGTAATTAAGCGGTCACGGGTACGTTGCGAGGTCATCCCTACGCCTTTAATGTCTTGCTCAGTAATGCTATTTATAGCGCGCAAAGCCAATCCCCTAGTGTATCAATGGCACTGTATCGCGTTAAATCAATATGCAGTGGAGTGACTGAAATATATTGATTTTGAATGGCATAAAAATCAGTACCTTCGCCTGCGTCCGCCTCTTCACCCACAGGGCCTACCCAGTAAATTTCATCGCCTCTTGGATCTTTATCTTTTATAACAGGCTCTGCTTTATGGCGTTTTCCTAAGCGTGTCACTTGAAATCCTTTAATCTCTTGCCAGGGCAAGTCTGGCACATTTATATTTAAGATTGTTGCTGTATTCTCATTATTCTCTAGTTTCAAGTTAGGAATGTTTTTTAATAAAGTTGCCACCGCTTGCGCACCACTTTGAAAATACATAGGATGATAAGATGCCATAGAAACTGCCATCGCCGGTAAACCTAAGTTTCGCCCTTCCATTGCCGCTGCTACCGTTCCAGAGTAAATCACATCATCACCCATATTAGCACCCGCATTAATACCTGATACGACAATATCTGGAGTACTGTTTTCAACATACAATCCAGTAAGCGCAAGATGAACGCAATCAGTTGGCGTGCCATTCACACTGTAAAACTGCTCCCCTCGCTCAGTAATACGTAATGGAGTTTCTAAGGTCAAAGAGTTACTCGCGCCACTTCTATCACGATCTGGCGCCACGGTTAATAATGTATTCTGCTTAGACAGCTCATCGCGCAACACATTGATGCCAGTGGCGATGAAGCCGTCATCATTACTCAATAAAATATTCATTTTTTTGTTACCCCACCCTAACCCCAGATAGAAACACCAATGAGAGTGCAAGCATTGGTTTCACAGTAAGTTCTAAAGCTATTCGTTTCACCCACAGGTTAATCGAATGATTTTTGGATCTACTGTGGAATCAAAGACTTGTGCTATCATCGTGTTTTCTACAAGGGTTAGGGTAACCTATCAACATGGATAAAAAAGCACTCAAAGCCTTAAAAAAGGAACTCATAAAACAACAAAAAGCAGAGAAAATAGCCCAGCGCTCCGCAAAACTTCATGAGGCGCATGATACCCGTGAAGCAGACATATTTCGAGAGGCAATGTCGGGGGTTGCGCCGCTAACAACAAATAACACCCACCATGAAGTACCAAAGCCTAAACTAAAAACTTATAAGAACCAATCAGCCTCAACGTTTGAAGAGGAAACGCTAGTTCACGACATGCTTTCAGATGAGCTAGAAGTAACAGAGGTAAACTCAGAAGAAATACTAAGCTTCTGTGCAAGTGGTATTCAAAAGTCTGTATTTAAAAAACTCAGAACTGGCGCTTATCGGATATCAGACGAACTAGATCTACATGGTTGCAACCTCAAACAAGCGAAGCAAACTTTACTCTATTATTTGCAAGAGACTGTTCAGTTTGAAGGCTGCTGCGTGAGGATTATTCATGGTAAAGGGCATCGTTCAAACAATAATAAGCCCGTTTTAAAAACAAAAGTTAATCATTGGTTAATTGAGCATGAGCGCGTGTTAGCCTTTCACTCAGCTAAAGCAA
>JALSJU010000032.1 GCA_026989145.1 Thiotrichaceae bacterium | reverse complement strand
CATAATCTAACTTATCAGTATTTTTCCAAACTATATTTCCTGTCAATGCATCAGCAATATAGACAGCAGAACCTCTTGAGGTGTTTCCATCATCTATCTCTACAGAGCCTAACTTACCATTATCATCTATATATCCACCGCCGAATACAACTACTGGCTGTAATTTTTTTGCACTCACTCCATGACGAAGGTAGGTTAATTTAGGCTTTGAAAAAGTATAACCAAGGTCCGAATAACCGCTGCTGCTATTATCTTTTTTCCACTTTAAAACAGGGCTAGTAGGGTCTGTAACATCTAATGCATAGTAAGCCTGACCACCACGACGTAAACCAAAATAAAGCATTACCGTGTTTTTAGGTGCTTTGCTTAAAAGATCACCTTTTGCAAGCTTGTCAGTCCTTAAGTCCCATACTGTAATTTCACTATCAACACCATAGGGATGATCATCATCTGGGTCATCAGCATGAAGTACTTTTAAGTTTTTAAGTAGTTCATGTGGCATATAGGCAAATGCTTCTGTACCATCTTTTGCATTGATAGCATGCACAAAACCTTCATTGGTACCTATAAAGATGATACCTTCATTCGACTTACCCAAATTAGGTACAAAAACAGGCTTACTGTGGATAATATCCCCCATACTATGACGTGCTGTTCCATCAGACTTTTCACCTTTTACAAATTTTATTAGCTCATCAACTTTATCAGCAGCTACACCTAGATCACTAGCTAAAACATTACTACTTGATAAAGAAACAAGTGACGAGCCATTATCCGTTAAAACTTTTCGCGTTGTTGGATCAATTTTATTCGCAGCACCTCCACTTGTCACAAAGTCAGTTCCTGCAGAGCTTGCCCATAAGTCTTGCGCTGTTGCGAGTAAGTTACCATCAGTACCAAAAATATTTTGATTATTTACATCAACTAACTTGCCATCTTTTTGCTTAAACTTTTTTAAATTACCCTGCCAGCGTGACCCAAATGCCTTTTTAAACACAGGTAAATAAACATCATCACCGTTGGTTAATGAGGTACCTGTAGAAACAGTATAGGTAGGAGAGCTAAATAATCGTGCACGTTTAGTAGCACCGGTTAACGCATCTTTTAAAGCTTTTACAAGTTCTGGGCCATTCTCCGCAGTAAAAAATGCACCACCTCCTGCTACCGCTAGATCATTTAAATAGGTTTGTGCGGGTGCAGAACCTTGCAGTGCAAAACCAATAGTATAGACATTTATTGGCTGTTTTCCTGCAATACTATCTGTACCATCAACCTTCAAAGGACTGTTATCGGTTTCTGATAAAAACTTAGCCATTTCAATACCACAACGACCGTAATAATCGATATTCTCTTGGTTACCCCAATCATATCGGTCTGTAGGAAAAGGTACCGTGGTACAATTGTTTCCATTTGGTAATGTACTATAAGAAGCGCCAATCAAGTTACTCACTTTTTGTGCGCTAGCGTTTAAAGAAGGTTCACCATCAGAAAGTAAAATAATCGCATTACTTTGACACTCACTTGTCATCGGTGATCGATATGTTAACCCGGACGCCTGTTGGGTTACGCAGCTCTGCTCACTACATTTTTGTACAGCCTCTGTTGCCGGACAACTCCACTTGGGTGTCCCCGAACACTTGGTATAGGCTAACTTAGTTTTATCACATATAAACCCACTTAATTCATCAATTACCTTACAGTTTGATAAATTTGGTAAAGCATTGCAATCCTCAACAGTACTTTCAGTACATTGATAACCTGGGGTAACGACTTCTGGGACAATTTGACATTGACTTGCATCTGTCGCTGTTCCACAAAATGTCTCCGTTAATCGATCACATTGAACAGTAGGTGTTATATCGGTACAACCTCCTGTATCTGTTGCAGAAGTAATATTGTAACTATAAGTACTTGCTGTGCAACCTGTAATTGCTTTTGTCGTATCACACTGTAGACTCGGGTTAACATTTGCACCTCCTTGGTAACATGTTTTTACTCCAGTACAAACTGCAGTATTAGTAACTGATCCATCGGCGATATGGTCTCCGCTATAGGTACTAGGATGAGCCGCACGCACATCATTCGGCGCTTGGTTACCATAATCAACTATGCCTCCTCGCATATACAATGCTGCTTCGTAGAGCGCATCAACTATCGGCGTACCTCCGCCATACTTCCAACCATTGATTATAGTTTGTAAATATGATCGAGTTGAATCCACACCATCAACAGGTACAGGAGCCAAGTAAGATTGTGAGAGGTCTGTAAAAGAAGTATTAGATTTTAGTATTGATTCTGCATCGGTATCAAAAAGAATGCCGTCATTATTCAAATCATCATCAATATTAGTCACAGGATAAGCCGGCCCATAAGCTTGCCCATATGAAGTATTACCATTACCAAATTCATTACTGAAACTCATTATCCCAATATTCACATCGGTCGTATCAGGGCTACTGATTAAGTTCTTTAAAGAATCCTGCAAAACGTCCATTCTTGTTTTTGTGGTTGCTCCTACGGTAGCATTCATACTACTCGAACCGTCCATAACAAACATGATATTGGGCGGATACAAGGGCTTTTCGCTATTAAAAATATCAGTATCATCCGCAATGGCTAACGTAGACACGCTACTTATAAAACAGCCAAGTAGGACTTTTAAGACGCTTTTTGTATTGATTTTGTTCTTCATAATGTTCTCATTTAATCACTGATTTTCATTTTATTTTTTTGGGGCTAAAATTGCTCTGCCTTCAAAATGATTTGCGCGCGCGCCCAAAGCCTGGGTTTTTGCATCAATTTCAAACACATAGCAGGAATAATTTATTGAATTTGCCACACCACTCAAAACGGGGCAATCACCATCTCCCATAAAGGTTATCTTTGAAGTAGATTTTAATTTAACGCCGTTGGTTACCTCATCATCACCATTAGGATAAAGATGAGCCTGTGTTACCTCATGAGGCGTACCTGCAAGAACTGCAGATTTTTCAATATCAAACAAATCATTAGCAGAGGCAGAGCGCACAATAGTAGATTCTGCCCCCTGGAAAACCAACATCTGCAAGGTATTATTGCTAGACATCATAGTGCTAGTCGTTGAGTTTTTAACCGCACTCACCCCAATACCAGTGATGACTAGCAACATCACCATTGCGATAATCAGGGTCATACCTTGTTGTTTTTTTATGTGTGTTGTTTTCATTATTTTCTCTATTATTTCTCGGCAATAAACTGTAAATTTATTACAAGGTATTTCTTACCCGTATCGTAGTTGTAAATACTTTACGTTGTTTGCGATCGTTTGGAGCTGTATAGCTTGTATCCAGCAATGTGTAAGTTCTTTGTTCTTTTTTAGTATGCACAGGAAGCAAAGAGTGGACTAAAATTGCCACTTGGATACTAATTACTTTATCCTGCAAGCCTGAATTAAATAAATCCGTAGCATTTATATAGCGGTCTGCTATCAGGTCATCACCCGTATCTACACCATATAAAAACTGTATATTTTCCACACCCTCTGCAATAGGTTCTGCTCTTTTAGTCCTAGATCCTGCGCACATCAACGTATTATTAGTTTTATCTAAGAAAAAGGTGCTAAATATTTTTGCGGTATCAGAATCGCTTGTCGTTCCAACCCTACAATCCAACGGTAATTGCCCGCCTGTACAGTCTGTAAAAAAGTTAGCATCACCATAGAATACGCCCGTTATGGAGTCACCTGTTTCAACACCACCGCTAGTCTTATCAGTCGTGGTGTCAGTCGGATAAATAGTCCGGTCTAATACACTGTTATGCACCCCACATGTTTCAGACACTATGCCTGCTTTTCTTTCTACAAATCTATTGACGAGTGTTTTATTACTGGTGGATGGGTAGCCAGTATGCTCCAAAGTATTGGTAATCGCCTCAAGAGCAATTTGTGCATTATCCTCTAAGACTGAAAATTGATCACGATTGCTGCTAGATTTAATACTTAAGATATAAGAGGTTGCAATACCTGATAATAAGAAAATCCCAATCGAAGTTGCTATCAACAACTCAATGAGTGACAAACCCGTTTGTTTATTTTTATGTTTTAATTCTATGACGCTCATCGTGAAATTCTCGTATTCAATACAATAAAATCTGAATGCTGTGTAACTGTTTCGCTCTTATCTATTGCTCTCTCGGTCCAACTGACTTTTATGTTGACCTCACCATTGGCACAATTTCCTGATTTACAACCAACCTCAATCAAGCCATCTGAAAGTACATTTTCATCACCTGATGACACGGCTTTAATTCCTCCTGTTCTATTACTTGCACCATAACCACAAACGACTTTATTCATATCAAACTCCGCTAGTTGATCAGAGTCACAGCTGGCTGTGTTACCCTCACAGGTCGTTACAGCAGATGTACAGCTATACGCATCAAACTCTGCTTTAGTCAGGCTATATTTTCCATCAATCGTACCTTGTATATTCGCGCGCATTTTTTCTGCCAGGCCGTAAACAATTGCCGTTGCTTGATTTCGCATACTTGATTGTTGCGTACCTTTTAAACTTAAAACCTGAAGGCCAACAATACCTAGAATACCGATACCCAACACAAAGGCCGCTACCATCACTTCGATCAAACTGAAGCCAATTTGCGTGTTATTGGTTTGAATAGGTTGCTGCCAAGCATGTTGAGCTTGGTTGGGTTTATTAGAATGTAGATTGATTTGTTTCACATTAATCTCAAATTATTTTTATTATAGTGAGACCTTTTGCACAAAAGATGTGACGAATGAAAAACAACTAAAAATACATTAGTTTTTCTTTCATCATACTTAGTGCAAAGGTTTCATTGGCTAAGTACAGCTATTTATTACTTGAATAATAACTGATTTTAAGAGTACGTTTTGATTTTGCCGATTAACGGTAGCGTTGTTTCAAACAAAGTTTTATTTATAGAATATTAATTCTTTTTTAAAAATACTCGATGTGCTTGGTATTCGGGGTCGCAGTCTTCGACTAATTGCCAAAAATCCGATGAGTGATTCATATGAATGGTATGGCAAAGCTCATGAATCATCACATATTCAACTACCTTCACTGGCATAAACAGCAATTTACAGTTAAGGCTTATATTTTTACGACTGGAACAACTTCCCCAACGTGTTTTTTGAGCGCGTATAGTTAAACGGTTATAGTGAAACCCATGCTGTTCGGCTAATGTTGCTAACATATTACTGAAAATCACTTGTGCTTTGACTTTCAACCATTCAGCTAACAGCTGATTAAATATAGCTATTTGCTGATCATTTCCCGAAAAGTCTATAATTTTTTGCTCATCATCCATCTCAATATATAAGGGGCTAGCTTCTTGCTCATTAGTATTGTGATCTAAAATGCGCACAGCCCATGTCTCTGCAAGTAGCACGAGGTCAAGCTGATCAGGAACTCTATTATTTCGAGATTCAGGTAACTTAGAAAGTTGTTTAGCGACCCAGTCTGACTTACTTTGTATAAAATCATGAGCGTGTGAAGCTGAACTGCGATGCGGCAGAGTAACTGAAAGCTCCCCCTGATTATTCAATTTAATACGAATGTATTTTGCGCGTCGAGAAGGCTTTAAAGTGTACTGATGCTCTTTACCATTTGGTAGATTGATAAAAAAAACTTCGCTCATTAGAATCAGCTACCGCCACTCAGCTTGTTAAATTCTTTTAAAAACAAGGCTTCAAGATCATCAATAACCTCATAAGCAGAACGTCCTTGTAATATGTGCGATGTCATCAAACCCGATATGGGGTGTAAAATACTTTCTTTATCTACCATTGGATAATTTTTCGTTAAACGTTTTATTGCTTTCACCACACTTTCTTTTTCTGGACGAGGCAGCTCTAAAGGTTCTGTAGGAATACGTTTTTCCTCTACGTTTTGATTGGCTGATGAGCCCTTTTCATCGCTATTTTTAGTTTGAAGAAACTCTGCAAAATGTACTAACGTTTGTTGGTCAGCTTCGCTTAATGACTGATACAACTTAATTAACTGCCTTTCTTCTTTACTGCCTTGTGCGGGCATCATAGGAAACATAATTAAAATCCAGAGCTTCATATAAAGAAACTAGAATAGCTGGTTCAATACCATTTTGTCACGCATAAAAAAACGGAGCCTAGGCTCCGTCTTCATATAACACTTATTTATGTACTTAACTATTGTCTTTACAATACGTTCTTGCAAATTCCAATAGCTCTTCCATACTGCGAACTCTAAACTTTTGACGCTGGCGCACAAAGGAGAACTCACGTGTTAAAGGTGGGTCAAGCGGTACTGTTTTTAAAGTACCTAATTTAATCTCTTTGGCAATACTCACGCTAGAAAGAATCGAAACTCCCATACCAGCTTCAATTGCTCCTTTAATTGCTTCTGGGCTACCTAGCTCTAGACATGCTTTTAGAGCATGCTTGCCTAAACCTTGCGCTTTAACATATTCACTAACAACTTCACGGGTACCTGAACCTTCTTCACGACAAATAAATGAGCCATCAAGCACCTCTTTAATATTGACTGATTTTTGTTGTGCAAATTCGTGATCCGGTGGAACGACTACAACCAACTCATCATCACGACACTTCTCGACTAATAAGTTTTTATTCGTAACAGGGCCTTCCACAACGCCAAGATCAATGACATTGTTTTCAATCATCGAAACGATGCCATCAGTATTTGATACCCGTAGGCGTAATAATACTTCAGGGTTTTTAGCGTTAAAGTCACCCAACAATGCAGGCAACATATATTCTGAAATAGTGGTGGAAGCACCCAGTGTTAATGAGCCACTAATGCTACCAGTAATATCACGAATTGCGTTTTCCATTTCTGAGTATTTTTCAAAAATAGTTTCTGCAAATTCAAAAGCTACATGCCCTGCTTCGGTTAAGCTAACGCGGTTATGTGCGCGGTCAAACAATCGTGTATCAAACTGTTCTTCTAATTGACGTATTTGAAACGTCACTGCAGGTTGTGTCATGTGTAACACTTCTGCTGCTTTTGTAAAACTAAGCAGTCGCGCTACCGCATGAAATACCTGTAATCTTCTATCTGACATTTACACCCCTCCCAGAGCTTTAAGAAGAAATTAAGTACAATTCACTTACATTTTGTATAAACTGTAATAATCCCAATGCTGATACAATAGCCTTATGATGCAGTTAATATCAGTAACAGAAACCCGTGTTACCGTATCACTACAATTCCTTCATGAGCTAGGGATTATGCACTAAACAATGTTTTTTTAACAGTATTTTAGCTACCAAGACCCAGTTGCAACTAAGTACTATTTTGATTATTATTTTTATTACGGTTACCTGGGATTCTTGGATCATCATCATCCATCAATATACGATGAGCAGGACCATCTAAATCATCATATTGACCACTTTTAACGGTCAAGACAAAAGCAATCACGACCACTAACATCACGAGTACGCCTAATAAAATTGTCATTGATAAAGCATCCATAAGACACCTCAGTTATTTTACAAAATCAAAAGTATAAATGTTGAGCAATGTTATTCATAGTTACATTTTTTTTACTTTTTAATCATCCCTCTACGTAAAATTAACCTATAATCTGAGGGATAATTTATAAATTTGATTAAACCCTTTTTATAACCTTGCTAACCATTCTTACTGCAACCTTGGTGACAACCTTGGTGACAACCTTAGTAACAACAAGGAGACCCTCCACATGTCTGAAAAACTTCATCCAGCACCCGCAGCATTTAAAGCACAAGCTAATATCAATGCCGAACAATATAAAACGATGTATCAGCAGTCGATTGAAAACCCTGAAACTTTTTGGGCAGAACAAGCTGAAAAATACGTAACTTGGTTTAAACCTTGGGATAAAGTTTCTGATTGGAGTTTTCAGCAAGCGGACTTACATATTAAATGGTTTGAAGGTGCCAAACTGAATGTCTCCTACAATTGTTTAGATCGCCATCTTGATACCCGAGGAGATCAAACCGCAATCATCTGGGAAGGTGATAACCCTGATGAAGATCGCCACATCAGCTATAAAGAGCTACACGCCGAAGTCAGCCAGTTTGCTAATGTACTCAAAAACCGCGGTGTTAAAAAAGGTGATCGCGTTTCTTTATATATGCCGATGATTCCTGAAGCTGCCGTTGCGATGCTTGCTTGTACCCGCATTGGCGCTGTTCATTCGATTGTATTTGGTGGTTTCTCCCCTGATGCGCTTAAAAGCCGGATTTTAGATTCAGACTGTCAGGTAGTTATTACAGCTGACCAATCAATGCGTGGAGGCAAAAAAGTCCCACTTAAAACCAATGCCGATAAAGCGCTGGAGGGCTGCCCCAATGTACACACCTGCATAGTTGTAAAACGTGGTGGAGACCCTGTAGATTGGAACGAAACACGCGATGTTTGGTACGCCGAGGCAGTTGCTGCTGCCAGCACTGACTGCCCCGCTGAAGAAATGGATGCAGAAGACCCACTCTTTATTCTATATACCTCAGGCTCTACAGGCACACCAAAAGGTGTGTTGCACACAACCGGCGGCTATTTATTACAAGCAGCCATGTCACATAAATTGGTATTTGATTACAAAGACGGTGAAGTTTATTGGTGTACTGCAGATGTCGGCTGGATTACGGGGCATACCTATATTGTTTATGGTCCACTCACTAATGGTGCGACAACCTTGATGTTTGAAGGTATCCCAACCTACCCTGATGCTTCGCGCTTTTGGCAAGTGATTGATAAGCATAAAGTGGCAAGCTTTTATACTGCACCTACAGCAATCCGCGCTTTAATGGCTGCTGGTGATGACCCCGTCAATGCCACATCACGTCAATCATTACGTTTACTAGGCACGGTGGGTGAACCGATCAACCCCGAAGCGTGGGAATGGTATAATAATGTAGTCGGCAACAATAACTGCCCCATTGTTGATACCTGGTGGCAAACCGAGACAGGCTCTCACTTAATGACACCTCTGCCTGGAGTACATGACTTAAAACCAGGCTCTGCAATGGCACCGTTCTTTGGCTGTGATCCTGTTTTATTAGATGATGAAGGTAACGAAATTACGGGCAACCCTGCCGCTGGAAACTTAGCCATGAAACAACCGTGGCCATCCATGATGCGTAGCCTTTATGGCAACCACGAACGCTTTTACGAAACCTATTTTTCAATGTTTAAAGGCTATTACTTTACCGGTGATGGCGCGCGCCGCGATGAAGATGGTGATTACTGGATTACTGGGCGTGTTGATGACGTACTTAATGTTTCAGGGCATCGACTCGGCACCGCAGAGATTGAATCAGGCTTAGTTCTCCACCCCAAAGTCGCCGAAGCAGCGGTTGTCGGTTACCCGCACGATATTACCGGTCAAGGCATCTATGCTTATGTGACATTAATGGGCGGTGAAGCTGGTACGGATGATTTAAAAGCAGAGTTAGTAGCATTAGTTAGAAAAGAGATTGGCCCAATTGCTAAAGTTAATATTATCCAATGGGCGCCCGGTCTACCAAAAACCCGCTCAGGTAAAATAATGCGTCGTATTTTGCGAAAAATTGCAACCAATGAAGTGGATGAACTTGGTGATATTTCTACGCTGGCCGACCCTTCCGTAGTTGATGATTTGATTGAAAACCGCGAGAATCGTTAACTGATTAAAAACAGAATATTTTGAACCATGAAGGGTGGCTCTCCTGTGCCTTACCCTTCATGTGCTTCATGGTAACCCTTATCTTTTAAGATTAATCATCACTTTTCCTTTTTATAAAAAAATTCACCAAAGCAAAAAGTGTAATAATTAAAACAATTAAAAAGGAAATTGCATTCAACACAGGGGTCGAGCTAAAACGTATCCTCGAATATAAATCAATCGGCAAAGTAGGATCTGACCCCACCAAAAATATCGTGGTGTTAATATTTGAAAAACTTAGCAAAAACGCAACAATGAAAGCACCGATAATTGCGGGGCGTAAAAACGGAATGGTGATGTACCAAATGGCTTGCACTCGGGTTGCTTTTAAGCTTAAAGCAGCCTCTTCCAGTGAGCGATCAAATTTCTTTAAACGAGCTGCCACCAATAACATCACATACGTTGCGCCAAATGAAAATTGGCCGAATATTACCAACCAATAACTCGGTCTAAATAGTTCGATATCGACACCAAAGTTTTTTTCGATCAAATTACCTGCATAAGTTGAGCTTAATAATATTGAAATTCCTAGAATTACACCAGGGATGACTAACGGTGTGAGTGCTAAAAAGTACAACAAACCTTTCAACCTAAACTGCTCTTCCTCAAATAAAAGCGCGGCAATCGTACCAATAACCGTAGACATTGTGGCAACGATTAAAGCCGTGGTTAAACTGGTGTTAATACTTTCGAGTAGGTTTGAATCTGCAAACAATCCTTCTCGTTCATCGGTAGCTGAAAAGAACCAATCAAGTGTAAAACCATTCCACGGTAATGCGATATAATTAGAGTCATTAAAAGCCAATACCGAAATTGCAATCAGTGGTATTACCAAAAATAGAAAAAATAAACCCACGTATATTCTATACGTTATTGTATATGCTGTTGTATTAGGTAGTGAACGTATCATTTCTAGGAAGATCCTCGTTTGGGCTTGACAACTTGTTTTGCTACTTTGATGTATGAATCTAGGCTAAGCATAAAATTCTACGACCCCACCCTATCAAGTTTTTGTCCTGAAAACTTCAACGCTAACCAGATGATTCCAGAAGACAACATCAATAATAAGAAACCAAAGGCAGCGCCTTCATTCCAGTTAAAGGTTGTTAAAAACTTATTATAAATTTGCTCGGTAAACCATAATGAACTTTTGCCACCTAGAATATTCGGCGCAAGGTAATCACCTATAACCAACATAAATACTATAATCGCACCTGAAACAATACCGGGCATGGAATATGGAATAATAATGGTTCTAAAAATTGTCCATTTAGATGCACCAAGATCACTGGCAGCTTCAATTAATGAATCATCGAGACTCTCCAGTGTTGACATTACAGGAACCACCATAAACAGCATCGACATATACAATAAACCGATAATCATACTAAAATCGGTATAAAGCATATTGATAGGCTCGTCGACTATGCCTATCGCCATTAAAAAATGATTGATAATGCCATGATCACCCAGCAATACCATCCAACCATAAACAGTCACTAACTCACCAACCCAAAGCGGGATTAATAATAATAAAATAAAAAATGCGGCATTCTTTTTGGAAATCACTTTGGTTAAATAAAAGGCAACAGGAAAAGTGATAATAAATGCCAAAGCGGTTACACCAATGGCATAAGCAGCGGTCTTAACAAAAGTTAGCCAGTAGATTTCTTCTTTAAAAAATGCAATATAATTAGCCAGAGAAAAAACCATCTCACCATCATCATTTTCAATTTCAAACGAGCTTACCAATAAGTCTAAATGCGGTAAAACGATTAATAGCACCAGCCAAAGTAACACCGGAATAATCAATAAGTAGAGTGTCACATTAAATGAATTTTTCGGTTTTGTAGTCTGTAGTGTATTTTGTAACTTAGCATTCTGCGACATAATAAGACTCCATTCTTAATAACACTTTAAGTCATTGATATGAACGCCAACCTGCAAAGTTTGACCTTCGCTTAAGCCATCAAACTCAGCATTTTGGGGTAAGGAAATCAGTAGTTCTTCGGTGGTTCCTGTAACCGTTGTAGCCAGCTTGGTATTTGAGCCATCAAATAAAATGGTTTTAATGGTAATACCAAATGTTTCGACATCCGTTAAACCCTCCGAAGGGTTAATTATTAATGCTTCTGGACGGATGTATAAAACTTTAGGCTCAGCCATGCTGGACTTTTTATTAATACTCCAACCCTTATTTGTAATTAGCGTATCACCTTCTGTTCGTGACAGCTCAAAGCGATTACTATCGCCCACAAAGCCTGCAACAAAAGCTGTTTTTGGATTTTTATAGAGATTCCGAGGCGTATCAATTTGTTCAAAACGCCCTTCATGCATGACCGCAATTTCATCGCTCATTACCAGTGCTTCTGACTGATCATGTGTAATATAAATAAAGGTAGTGCCAATTTCACGTTGTAGTAATTTAAGCTCTACTTTCATGTGTTCCCGAAGCTTCCGATCTAGTGCACCAAGCGGCTCATCTAACAATAAGATTGAAGGCTTCATGACGAGTGATCGTGCAATCGCCACGCGCTGCTTTTGACCACCTGATAAAGCGGTTACATCTTTCTTCTCATAACCTTCAAGACCTACTCGACTGAGCATTTCATTAACTCTAGAATCAATCTCTGTATTACTCAGCTTAAGCCGCTTTAAACCAAAGGCGACATTTTCCCTTACATTCATCATAGGGAACAGTGCTAGGTGCTGAAAAACGATATTAACAGGTCGTTTTTCAGGCGGAACACCTTTCATAGACTCGCCACGAATAATTACCTCACCCTCGGTTTCTGGCTCAAAACCGGCAATGATTCTTAATAAGGTTGATTTACCACAGCCTGATGAACCTAAAATTGAAAAGAAACCACCATCTTTTACACTAAAATTAACATCCTCTACCGCGGTAAAATCACCAAATTTCTTTGTCAGATTTTTTATTTCTAAGATATTGCTCATTGTATCTCCTAATTTTGAACAATAAAAAAGCACTTGATTTACAATAATTCAAGTGCTCTTTGATGCTACTTCATATGTAGCTATTTATTTAGCTGCTTTGATTCTATCAAGCGCCTTAGCCTCAATTGACTCAAACCCATCAGGAACAGGTGGATGCCACTTGATATTCGCAATATCCTCTGCAGTAAATGACCGTTCAAAATCAGCCTTTATCACAGCATCAAGATACTTCGCTGCATCTTTAGAAGCCGTACCGTAGTTGCTCGCATTGGTAATAATCGCAGCATTTTTAGGGCGCATAATAAAGTTAATCCATTTATACGCACCTTCAACATTCTTAGCTTTCGCAGGAATCGCAAACGTATCAATCCAACCTAGTGCGCCACTTTTAGGAGCAATAAAGTCGATATCAGGGTTGGTTTTATGTACCGACCAACCTTTTGCATCCCAACCAGAAATCACATCGGCATCACCACTTTTAATAATTTCCACTTGGGTGTCACCACTGGTCCAATAGTTTTTAACCAATGGCTTTGAGTCAATAAGTTTCTTTTCAACTTCATCAATCAATGCTTGATACGCTTTTTTATCACCATAAAGTGCAAACGGGTCTTTACCCATACCAAATGCTGCCGCAATTAACAAAGGTCTTTTTAAACGGTAAGAAATTTTACCTTTATATTTAGGGTTCCACAGATCAGACCAGTCCTTAGCATCTGGGGCATTTTTCTTATTTACAATCATGCCGGTAGTACCGTAAACGTGAGGTACACCATAACCTTTACCATCAACACCGGTGTTTTTCTTAACCGCATCAACCATAGACGTTATTAACTGATCGGTATTCACTTTTGAATAATCTATCGCTTGATAGATATGATGCTTCTTTTGTACCGCAGTAATTCTGTCTTGACTAGGTTGTGCCAAATCAAAACCTGCACCACGTGTTGCACGAAGTTTTGCAACCATTTCTTCGTTATTACTGTAAGTGATTTTTACATCAATACCGGTTTCTTTCTCAAAGGCACTCACCAACTCTTTAGGTGCATAGCCCTTCCATGTAATTATTTTTAAAGTATCCTTTGCCATTGCACTAGAGGCTAGCGCAATGGCAACAGCTCCGACTAAAATTTTACTCTTAATGGTCATGTTACTTTCTCCTTGGTTAATAGTATTTTCCTTTGAAATAACTATAGTACTTATTTATGACAAAAATGTGACTATTTTTTATCGCGGGAATTATATTTTCCAATAGTTTGTCACAAAAATTTCATAATTCATCAGTAATAATTGAACAGAATTTATCTTTACTGCTATAAACAACCCATGTTAATCGTTCAAATCAGTGACCTACACATTACCAAACCTTTAAAAATGGCGTACGGTGTTGCATCGACCGTTCAAAACCTCTATCAGTGTATAAACCATATTAACCAACTCACACCACAGCCTGATTTAGTACTAGTAACAGGAGATATTTGCAATGAAAATTCCTTCGATGAACTTGTCAACGCTAAAATGATATTGGATACGCTCAACACCCCCTACTACGTCATGCCAGGCAACCATGATACGCGAAATGAATTGAGTACAGTTTTTGGCACGAAACATTGCCCCGTAACTCTTGAGGATAAGCAATCATCGCACTTTTTAAATTATGAGATTAAACAAGGCGATCAGAGTGAACTTAGAATGATTGCGGTTGATAGCACTATTGATGGCAAATCGGGGGGAGAGCTTTGTAAAAAGCGTTTAGCCTGGCTCAAGACGAGGCTTGACGAACAAACAACAAAACCGACCCTAATCATCATGCATCACCCACCCATTAAACTGGGCGTATTTGAAACAGATGTCGATCTATTCATTGGCACTGATAAACTAAAAAAACTGTTAAAGAACTATTCTAATATCAAAGCTATTTTAAGCGGCCACGTGCATCGCCATACCCATACATTATGGAGTAATACCGTGGTGATAACCGCTCCAAGTACCAGTATGGAACTGATGCTTGAGTTAGGTTCAAAGCAGCCTTCCAAATTTTATAATGAGCCACCAAGTTACCTTTTACACTATTGGACAACTGACAATAATCTAGTTAGTCATGCAATCGTAGTGCATGAAACCAATGGACCTTATCCCTTTCGATCGTATCAAGAAGCTTGAAATTTTATCACCAGGTGTTCATTTACAGCACAAATCAGAGCCATATTCTCAGCCGAAATAGGCATAATTATTCTCCGTTCGGGGAGTCCATTAACCTGTTTTTCAGCTACTTTTTTATCTTTAGAGTAAAGACTCAATAACCCTTTTTTACTCGTCACTTGAGTCATGCATAGGTCTCAATATAATAATAAAGTGTCAATATTGGACTAAGCTACAATTATGAGCATGGATTTTATCCAAAAAAATAGGCTGTATAACATGAATAAACCAAAAGACTTTGAAGTTGTCGCTCATCGAGGGGATAGAGCACGCTACCCCGAAAATACCCTTATCGCTATGCAATCAGCTTTACAAAAAGGCTGTACTTTTATTGAATGTGACATCCAACTCAATGCTGATAACTGTTTTTATTTACTCCACGATGAAAACTTTAAACGTACCTCAGGCATCAAACAGTTAATTTCAAAACCAATTTCAAAAATGACAAACGCACAAGTCAGTGCCATCAGTGTACACGAGCCAGATCGCTTTGCTGATTCTTTTAAATCCACGCATGTCCCTCGATTAGAAGCACTTTTAAATTTAATTCAACAGTTTCCTCTCGCCAAGGTCATGATTGAGATTAAACAACACAGTCTTGATCAATGGGGAGTTAAAAAGGTCATGACCCTACTCCTTCAGCAACTTATTCCTACTACTAAACAATGTATTGTCATTTCATTTAATGAAGAGGCCCTGCTCATTGCTAAAAAATCCAGCAACTTGAAAATAGGTTGGGTTTTAAAAGCACTTAATCAAAAAAGCCGTCAAAAAGCACTACAGCTAAAACCAGACTATTTAATTATTAGCAAAACAAAAGTCCCTCTTAATAAAACGGCCTTTACAGGAACGTGGGATTGGATGCTATACGATATTGAAAGTGTTTATGAAGCTCAAAAATTTGCAGAACTAGGCTATTTTTTGATGGAAACCGATGATATTTGCGCGCTAATAAAACCTGACAAACAAGGTGACGTCTATGGAATATGATCTAATTGTTATCGGTGCTGGCATTCAAGGCGCAGGGGTTGCGCAAGCTGCAAGCGCGCAAGGTTATCGCGTATTAGTGCTAGAACAATATGCCGAGCCTGCACAAGGTACTTCCTCTCGTTCATCAAAGTTAATTCATGGCGGTTTACGGTATTTAGAAACTGCCCAGTTTTCTTTAGTGTATGAATGTTTACAAGAGCGCAAACGACTGCTTAAGAACGCACCACATTTGGTCAAACTAGTGCCTTTCTATATTCCTGTGTACCACAACAGCCATCGCAAACCTTGGAAAATTGCACTTGGCTTAGCCTTATATTCGTTATTAAGTTTTACCCCCTTTCAACGTATTCCAAAGTCACAATGGTCTTCCTTAAATGGCTTAAAGACTCAAGGACTTAAAGCTGTTTTTAAATATTATGATGGCCAAACAGATGATAAAAAACTGACCCAGGCCGTACTTTCATCTGCTAAATCACTGGGTGCAGAAGTCATATTTTCTGCACATGTAGAATCTATCGAAATTAGCCCATCATCATGCACCACTACTCTGCTTACAAAAGGAAAAAAGCACTCAATTAAAAGTCAATTTATTGTAAATGCCGCTGGGCCATGGGTTGAATCAATTATACAAAAAACCACTCCCGTTATCACAGCGCAACCCAAAGTCGATTTAGTGCAAGGTACGCATATTATTGTGCCAAAAACGAATGAGTTTCTCGGCATGTACTATCTCGAAGCACCACAAGATCAACGCGCAGTTTTTGTAATGCCATGGGAAAATCAATTACTCATCGGCACCACCGAGCTTGCCTACAATGGCGACCCGGCCGATGTTGCACCCTTAGAAATCGAAATTGAATATTTACTGAGTGTTTATAATCATTATTTTTCTGCCAGTTTGTCACATGCTGATGTGATCTCCTCATTTGCTGGTTTAAGGGTATTACCACAAGCTGATAGCTCTGCATTTTCTCGACCGCGTGATACCTTATTAGTGGGTGATAATGGCGATAAATCGAGAATGTTTAGTCTTTATGGTGGCAAGTTAACAGCCTATCGAGCTACTGCTGAGAAAGTGATGCGGCGGTTACGTAGGGTTTTGCCGGTTAAATCTGGAAAGCGTTTGGATACTCGGGATTTGCGGTTACCTTAGGGATTATAAACAACTGGAAGTATTGCGTACTATGTAGATGTAGCCGGTTTTACAAGAAATTCGATAGCTTACAACAATGATCAAGAAAAAGTAAAACTGTATCACTTCGGGTTCCTTCACGCCTTCAATGGTGAAATAAATCTTTTAAGGCTTTAGATAAGTCTTGTGGATAATTTCACCCTTCTTATTAGAGCTGAGGTTGGAATGGTTGAACCTTGGGATTATCAGCTTCTTTGGGGTTCCTGACGTTGCTTGTTCGCTCTGCTCCGACTGCTCCCTTCGGGATTGCTGGATATTTTCACGCCCTTTCGGGGGCTGTGAAAACAAAAATGGCGACCCATCTCTGAGTCGCCAACCGCTAGGAGGGTATGTCTCATCTGATCCCAAACTTATCGTTATACCCATTAATAAGTCTGCGTTGATCAGATGTTAATCAGTGTATCAGAAAATTCTAACTTATATCAAGAAAATAGTACTTTTTTTATGATATTTATTTCAATCGCTTACAAAGCCTCACTCTTCTGCGGTTTATAGTATTGGCTGTGGGTTTAGTTTAGTCTAAGTTTTGCCTGTTTAGATCGTAGCAACTATGTCAGAATAGGCACTTATTTGTCACAAAATATTCTTTGAAGTTAAGCTATGACTGAATACCTCCTTATTATCGTTGGCACTGTTTGGGTGAATAATATTGTTCTCTCCCAGTTTTTGGGTTTATGCCCTTTTATGGGTGTTTCTCGAAAACTTGAAACGGCGATGGGTATGGGATTGGCGACTACTTTTGTACTAACCCTATCTTCTATTAGCAGCTTTTTAGTGTATGAGTATTTGCTTGAACCTTTTCAATTAGAGTATTTAAAAACCATCAGCTTTATTTTAGTGATTGCCGCGATTGTGGGTTTTACCGAGTTAGTGGTACAAAAAACCAGCCCCCTACTCCATAACGTTCTGGGCATTTACTTGCCTTTAATCACCACTAACTGCGCGGTGTTAGGTGTTGCTTTACTCAACACACAACAATCTAACAGTTTTATTGAATCTGCTTTATACGGTTTTGGCTCGGCGATTGGTTTTACCTTAGTGCTCGTTCTGTTTGCAGCTATGCGTGAACGACTGGCGGCTTCTGATGTACCAGAAGCTTTTCAAGGTAGCGCTATCGGTATGATTACAGCAGGCTTAATGGCGCTGGCTTTTATGGGTTTTACGGGCTTGATCAAAGTTTCATAACGGCGACTCACTGATACAATACTGATAATGACAATCCTCACAGCAGTTCTTATTTTAGTCGGTCTCTCGACAGTTTTTGGTCTTATTCTTGGCTATGCTTCGGTACGCTTTAAAGTTGATGGTGATCCACTTGCTGATAAAGTTGATAGTTTATTACCACAAACGCAATGCGGTCAGTGTACTTTTCCTGGTTGTCGCCCTTATGCCGAAGCCATTGCAAAGGGTGAAGCACCCATTAATCAATGCCCACCAGGTGGCGAGACCACAATGCTCGCATTGGCTGATTTGCTTGATGTTGAGCCTTTAGCATTGGATGAAGAAGATATTAAAGAAAGCGATATGCCAGAAGTCGCCATTATTGTCGAAGAGGATTGCATTGGTTGCACCCTTTGTATTCAAGCTTGTCCGGTTGATGCGATTGTGGGTGCAGCTAAAATGATGCATACAGTCATCGAATCTGAATGCACAGGGTGCGAATTATGTCTGCCACCCTGCCCTGTTGATTGCATTATTATGCAGCCTGTAAAAACTACGATTGATAACTGGAAGTGGAAAAAACCTATACCAATTGAAAGAACATACCCTGTGATTCCTATGATTTTAATTGAGAATGAGCAAAAGTGAGTGAAAATACAGCATATAAGTTATGGGAATTTCATGGTGGCGTACACCCCCCTTTTCATAAAGATGAATCTACCCAACTCCCTATTAAAAGTGCCGGGATTCCTAAACAAATTATCTTACCTATCCAGCAACATATTGGATCACCAGCCGAGCCACTTGTTGCTGTAGGAGATAAAGTAGATAAAGGACAATTAGTTGCCAAGGCCAATGCTTATATTAGCGCTAACGTTCATGCACCTACCTCTGGGAAAATTAGTGCGATTGAAGAGCTTGTACTACCTCATCCTTCAGGATTAAAAGGACTTTCAATCGTTATAGATACCGACGGAAAAGATGATTGGGGGAACTCTGGTAAGTACCCTTCTTATGAGAACTTTAAAGACGTAGAACCTGAATTACTATTGAAACGCATTCAAGAAGCAGGAATTGTCGGTTTAGGTGGTGCTGTTTTCCCAACTTCAGTAAAAATTGAAGGCGCTGAAAAAAACAATATTGATAACTTCATCATTAACGGGGCTGAATGTGAGCCCTACATAACTTGCGATGATATGTTAATGCGTGAAAGAAGTGCTGAAATTATATATGGTATTCGTATTATTCAACACATGATAAACCCTACTAAATGCTTAATTGGTATTGAAGATAATAAACCTAATGCTATTCAAGCCATGCAACAAGCTTGTAAAAATGATCCTGATATAAATGTTATCAGCATACCAACCATTTACCCAAGTGGCGACATTAAACAACTCACAAAAATATTAACAGGTATTGAAATTCCATCGGGTACACGCTCGGTAAACTCTGGGGTTTTAGGTCAAAATGTAGGGACGGTTTATAGTATTTATCAAGCAATTATAGAAGGAATTCCTGCTTTATCTCGTATTACAACTGTTACAGGCAATGGTGTGCAGCACCCACAAAATTTTGAAGTACTCAACGGAACTTCTTTTAGCTTTTTAGCCCAACAAGCAGGTGGCTACACTAAAATGGCAGATCATCTCATTATGGGTGGCCCGATGATGGGTTTTACCTTAGCTGATGATAAGCCGCCGATAACCAAAGCAACAAACTGCGCTTTATTTACCTCAACAACCGCTCTTCGCGAGTCAAATTCAGAATTTTATAATCAGCCAACTTTGCCCTGTATTCGTTGTGGAAAATGCATGGATGCTTGTCCCGTAAATTTATTGCCTCAACAACTATACTGGCACATACGCGCAAAAGATCTTGAAAAAGCGCAACAACATAACTTAAAAGATTGTATAGAGTGCGGATGTTGTAGTTATGTTTGCCCAAGCCATATCCCCTTAGTAGATTATTATCGTTTTGCTAAAGATGAGCTACACGAACAAAAAACAACCCAAGAAAAAGCAGATATATCCCGCGAACGCCATGAATTTTTACTCTATAGAAAAGAGCGCGATAAACGTGAGCGCGATGAAAAGCGCGCCGCGCATAAAGCACAACTACAAGCTAAAAAAGCAGCAATGGCAAAGAAAAAAGCTGTAAACAATGAGAGTGATGACGCCACTGAATCCACTACCGATACTGCAAAAGCAGATGCGATAAAAGCCGCCGTGGCTAGAGCAAAAGAGAAAAAAACCGCCAGAGAAGCACAGTCAAAAGAGCGCCAAGACGAGCAGCAACCTGACGCAAAAAAACGTAAAAAGAAGGGCACAAACGATGAAGTTTAAAACCAATACCTCGCCCTTTTTTAGCAGTGAAAACAATGTACGCTCGGTGATGTTGCAAGTGCTTATTGCGCTCATTCCAGGTACTTTAGTGGTCACTTACTTCTATGGCTGGGGGATTTTAATAAACGTCACACTCAGTGTGTTTTTTGCATTAGCCTTAGAAGCACTCGCGCTTATCTTGCGCAAACGTCCCGTATTACCTTTTTTAGGTGATTTTAGTGCGCTTATTACTGGCTGGTTATTAGCCTTAGCACTACCACCTTTAATTCCATGGTGGGTTATTTTTGTCGGTGTGTTTTTTGCAATTATTGTCGCTAAACACCTTTATGGCGGGCTGGGCTACAACCCTTTTAATCCTGCTATGGTTGGCTTTGCCGTACTAATTATTTCCTTTCCTTTAGAGATGACACAATGGATTCAAGCCGGCCATATCAACGCTGTAAGCAACACACTAAACCAATCACAAGTACTTAGCCTTCTTGATAGTATAAAAAGTGTTTTAGTCATCACAAGTCCTCCCGACTGGGATGCTATCACTATGGCAACCCCTTTAGATGCAGTGAAAACAGGGCTACGTGCTGGCACACCGTACACCGAAGTTATCAGCAAGTCGCCTTACTTAGCTAACACCACTAGTAATACATGGCTGTGGTCAGGGCTTGCTTTTACGCTGGGTGGACTATGGCTACTTTATAAAAAGGTTATTCACTGGCAGATTCCTGCCGCTCTGATTGGCTCTTTGATTATTATTTCTGGCTTGTTTCACCTATTTTCAAGTGATGTTTATGCCACGCCATTACTGCATGTATTTAGTGGTGCGACAATCCTTGCCGCTTTTTTTATTGCTACTGACCCAGTTTCTGCCAGTACCACACCCACAGGCAAAATTCTCTACGGTGTTGGTATTGGTTTACTGATTTATATTATTCGAACTTGGGGTAATTACCCTGATGCAGTAGCTTTTGCGGTTTTAATTATGAATATGGCAGTCCCTACAATTGATTATTACACTCAGCCACGCACCTTTGGTTATGGGTCTGCTATCCGCAAGTCTCACAGCAAGCAACCTTCTACCAAGGAGGAAAATAAATCATGAAACAACACATTGAGGCAATGAAAAAATCGGGAATATCTCTAGCGATTTTTGCTTTAATAAGCGTATTGCTGGTGGCAACAACAAACAGCCTAACCAAGCCTAAGATACTCGAAAATCAAGCCAGAATGTTGCTTCAAGCACTTAATGAAGTCCTACCTGCCAGCCACTACGATAATGATTTAGCCGCTGGCAAAATTATACTCAACCCTCAGAAAACAGGCTTTTCACAAAATACACCTGTTTATTTAGCCCGCAAACAAGGTAAACCCATCGCCGCAATTTTTGAAGTCACAACGCTTAAAGGCTACAGTGGTGCCATCACTTTACTAATCGGCATTCATGCAGGCTCACAAACCATTTCAGGCGTGCGCGTGGTTAAACACAAAGAAACACCCGGATTAGGTGATAAAATGGAGATTAAAAAAACAAACTGGGCGCTAAACTTTAATAACAAATCACTCGAAAATCCAGAGATAACAGGCTGGCACGTTAAAAAAGACGGGGGCGATTTTGATCAATTCACCGGTGCGACGATTACCCCAAGAGCCATTGTCAATGCAGTCAGATCCACACTTTTATTTGCCCAACAAAATATGCAATCGTTATTTCAACAACAAAGCCAAGGTAGCATCCAATGACTGGTACAACACTTGATGACATTAAAGTACCGCAAAAAATTGATGGCGGAAGTTGCAGTACAGCAGATTGCCGAAAAATTGTAATGGACGGGCTGTGGCACAATAATCCTGGCTTAGTACAGTTACTCGGTCTGTGTCCGCTGCTGGCAGTCACCGGTAACTTCATCAATGGCTTAGGGCTTGGCATTGCTACAATTATTACGCTGACCGCATCTAACACTATCATCTCATTCACCCGTCACTGGGTTCGCAAAGAAATTCGTATTCCGTATTATGTGCTAGTAATTGCCTCAATCGTTACGGTGATTGACTTGACCATGTATGCAGTCACGCCTGAGCTACATCATATCTTAGGAATTTTCATTCCTTTAATTGTCACCAATTGTGTAATTATTGGACGTGCAGAAGCGTTCGCCTCAAAGAATAAAATTAGCCGTGCAGCACTCGACGGCTTTATGATGGGATTAGGATTTACACTAGTTTTAGTGGTGCTAGGCGGGATGCGCGAATTTATTGGTTCAGGTACATTATTTTCAGAGGCATCGCTGATGTTCGGCGACATCGCTAAAGACTGGACCTTTCAAATTAATAAAGATTACCGTGGCTTTTTATTGGCTATTTTACCACCGGGTGCATTTTTAGGCATGGGCTTGTTAATTGCGCTTAAAAATATTATTGATAAAAAGACAGCTAACTAGACGATAAATATTACGAAGTGGTGGTTACTTTTTATACCCTTAGGGCTTGTTGGGCTGTTTTTAATTGCCTTACACTTAGGCTTTAGAGCACCGCGAAAACGTGAAACTAAAACCCCTTTAGATTTAGGCATCACATTTAAAGAAGTCTCAATTCCAACGGTAGATAATAAAAATCTCTATGGCTGGTTATTGCCTATTGAAGGCTCTAAGGAAACACTCATTATTTTGCATGGTTGGGGTGGTAATGCCGAATTAATGCTTCCTATTGCAGTACCTTTTTACAACGCAGGTTTAAATATCTTACTAATTGATTCACGCGCCCACGGCAACAGTGATTCCGCCACATTCTCATCCTTACCGCGCTTTGCTGAAGACCTTGGGAAAAGTATTGACTGGTTAAAAAACCAGCATCCAAATATATGTCATAAAATAGCGCTCTTAGGGCATTCAGTCGGAGCAGGCGCGGTATTATATGCAACCTCCAAACGCAATGATATTGATGCCGTTATTAGTATCTCCGCCTTTGCCCATGCCAATGGAATGATGACCCGTTATTTACAAAGCCTTAAACTGCCTACTTTTCTCATTCAAATCATCTTACGTTATGTGCAGTGGTTAATCGGCCACAGTTTTAACACCTTTGCACCCATGCATAGCGTTTGTAAAATTACCGCGCCCATTCTCATCGTACACGGTAAAGAGGATACTACCATCCCGATTAATGATGCCCGTACCATAATTAACAACTGCCCTAAGCCACATATTGAGTTATTCGAAGTCGATGACGCAGGACATGAATCCGTAGATAAATTTGAAGAACATGCTGATATACTTATCCAATTTTTAAAGAAATCTGGCTTTACAATAAAGTAGCGCCATACTAATTTTAGCGCTTATTTCTGCTATTATTGAGAACTTTATAATCTTCTAAAACTCAAAATAAGCATGAAAAAAATTAATCAGATGCAGTCTATCCCTCTTTCTATTCCCTTGTTATTGGCAAGTAGCCT
>JALSJU010000031.1 GCA_026989145.1 Thiotrichaceae bacterium | reverse complement strand
GGGTTCAATTCAATATAACGATAACAAGCCAACAAGTAGAACTCACTATCAATACTGCTAGCCTTAAAACGCCCCTCCCACAGAGTCCCACTTTTACCATATTTATGATTAAAATAAGGTACGTATTTTCTACCCACCCCCTGAGATAGTTTTGAAATATTTGCGGGCTCTTCTGCGCTCAATAAAATATGTATATGATTTGTCATCATCACATAAGCATGAATTTTACAATCATACTGCTCACTGACTTCCCTTAACCAACTTCGATAAGAAAAATAATCCTCATTTTCTGCAAAGACAGCTTGACGACTGTTACCACGAATAATCATATGGACTGGTACGTTAGGTAAGAAAAAGCGTGGCTTCCTTGGCATATCATGACTTGATTTTTTTAGAGTGCGCACAGCATAACATAAAAACCCTAAAAGGGTACTGACCCCTTTATTTTTTTTTCTAGACGAAAAAAAAGCCTCACTAAGGAGGCTTTTTTGTCTAGATAACTAGTTTTTTAGAAGCTATGTACTAAACCAATATTAGTAGACTTTGTAGTTTTATCTGCAGAATCATCTTTTACAGACTTAAAATCAACGTAAGTTTTAGTACTCTTACCTAAACCATAACCAAGCTCAACAAGAAAAGATGTATCACTCGAGTCATCTGCATCGATCTTTAAAGAGCCAAATTCAGCAGCAGCATATGCCTTACCAAAACCGTACTTTCCAGAAACAGTAGTGAAAGTGTCAGCATTTTTATTTGCATCTTTTGCAGCTTTATCAAGTGTGGTCTTACCAGCTACTAAACCAACGCCGTAATTAGCACCTTTGTATGCTAAAGCAACTTTTGCACCAGCTTTACCATCTTTAAGAGCTGTTACACCAGCACCTGCGTAAATTGGGCCTGCTTTATAATTAGCCATTAAGTCATGAGCTACACCAGCGTCATTACCAGGCTGTACACGAGCAGCAGCAAAACCAACATTACCAAATTTTCCAATATAAGCTAAGGCATTTGGCACACGACCAGTTTCTTCGTTGAAAGCACCACCATTAGTCATAAAGTCAGCAGCATCATCCATAATATCTGAAGGTACTGTATGGCGACCAACACGTACTTCACCAAAAGCACCCTTTAAACCAACCCACGAATCACGAGCTTGAATAGGTGCTTTCTTTTTTCCGTCTTGATCATTTACAAGACCATCAACATCCATTTCTAACTTGTGTGTAGCAGTTAAACCATTATCAAGTGCATTTGAACCTTTAAGTCCGATTCTTGAAGAGCTACTTTTAACATCCCATTTACCACCCGTTACTTTATTAAGCTGAGCATGCACTTTACCATACACTTTAGTATCAGCAGAAGCTGCCATAGGTACTGTAATTGCAGCGGCTACTGCGATTGCGAGTAATTTTTTCATTTTTGACTCCTTTAAATAGGCTTTGCCTATAATAATAAAAAATTCCAAACCTGATGCTTTCTCCAAAAAACAAACATCTGTTTAGCTGTCCTGCAACACTCTATGCAGAAGTGATTAAAAGTATAAGGGCTTGTTGTAAAAATGCAACAATAAATTAAAAATTAGTTTAAAGAAATTTAGATTAGGCACAAAGAATTTCCTTATAATGACGCTGTAGCAAGCTTAAAAGAACCAATAGCACTGTTCTATTTTTACCACAATTATCATTTTAATCTTGCAACGATATGACCATTCATCATTAAATTAACAGATAACTTTCTCATATAAAAAGTTTCAAGAGCCTAACAAAAATATCATTAGCCACGGAAAGTTACGGAAAAAACTCTTAATAGTTTACTGCATGCTACGACATTTTTGAGCTCCCCCCTCCCCCCTTTGCTCTTCTTCCATGCACTTCCGTGGCTAAAAAAATCGTACTAACGAGACATGATTAAACTGGTCTTGGCTTTACGGACACAAAAAAGCCACTGACTAGCAGTGGCTTTTTTGTGTAATGAAAATATGCTTTAACGTTTCGAGAACTGAGTCGCTCTACGTGCTTTGTGCAAACCAACTTTCTTCCTTTCAACTTTACGCGCATCACGTGTTAAGAAGCCTGCTTTCTTTAAAGTACCACGAAGGCTTTCATCATACTTTAATAATGCTCTTGAGATACCAAGGCGAATCGCGCCAGCTTGGCCGCTATCGCCACCACCTTTTACAGTAACCATAAAGTCAAACTGATCGCTAGTTTCTGTACTTGATAAAGGTTGCTTTAGAATCATGTGTGCGGTTTCACGACCGAAGTATTCTTCAAGTGGTAGCTTATTGATAACGATTTTGCCGCTACCTTTGCTCATGAAAACGCGTGCTGTTGATGTTTTACGTCGGCCTGTGCCGTAATATGTTGCTGTAGCCATGTTCTTAATATCCCTTCAGTTCTAGTGCAATTGGCTGTTGTGCATGATGGTTATGCTCGCCCCCTGCGTATACTTTTAATTTACGGTACATTTCACGACCTAATGGTCCTTTTGGTAACATGCCTTTTACAGCAAGCTCAAATACACGTTCCGGTTGATCTTTAATCATCTTTTCAAAGTTAGTTGATTTCAAGTTACCGATATAGCCTGTATGCCTGTAGTACATTTTATCTTTTGCTTTATTACCCGATACACGAATTTTTTCTGCGTTGATAATAACAATGTAATCACCCGTATCAACGTGTGGTGTGTAAGTTGGTTTATGCTTACCGCGTAAACGCGTTGCAACTTCACTGGCTAAACGCCCTAGCGTTTGCCCTTCAGCATCCACTACAAACCAATCACGTTTTACTTCAGCAGGTTTTGCACTAACAGTAGTACCCATTTTAACTCTCCAGATTGTAGTTAGCAATTATGTAACTACAAGTAACAAATTTGTAACATCCTTAAATAAGTAACAATCGCAATTAATTACCATGCACTGTCTTTTATGTAAGAGAATATTTTGAACAGACTAATAAGCCTCTTCAAAGGACGGGGCATTTTATGAGAATCTAGGCTGTGATTCAAGCAGTAGTTTCATTTAAATGTAAATTATTTTGAATAACCTATAATTTATGCAAAAAAAAAAGCGACTCAAAGAGTCGCTTTCAAAATACCACCAAAGGAGGATGGAGGTTTATTCAGTTACTAGCTGAATATTTTAATATAATAATATTCTAATTTACTAATGTCAAAAGATTTACAATATAAATTTCAAAAATAATTGATTAATAATAATCCAAACAAACTTATAACTCGTTTCTATACTAAGATTAATATTAAGGAGCCTCTGAACAACCAAACTAAGTTCTAGCCTACAAGCTTTCAATACCGTTGTTGCTATTTTTCATCGAAGAGCTTGTTGCATCATGCCATTGCGTATCCATACTCGAAAAATACGCCTAGAACTTTTTGATGCCTTGTAAACTCTCAGAATATTCAGCTTGGTTGCTCAGAAACTCCTTAACTCAGGAGGAAATGTGTTTAACAATGCAAGTAGTTGGCTTTGGAACTTAATTACCAATTGGCTGAATGAAATTCCAAAGACAAATCTAAACCTACAATCAATCAATAACTTTGAACAAATGCTATCAAGTTTACGTCCTGCTGATGTTGTTTTGTTTGAAGGGCGATCACGCGTCAGTGAAGTCATTAAAATAATCACCTTGTCACAGTGGACACATGCAGCTCTTTATATCGGCTCACAACGTAATTTAAAAAACCCCAGTGCGCAGGCATTGGTTAACAAGCATTATCAAGGAGACCCAGATTTACCGCTGGTAATCGAATCGTTACTTGGTTTTGGTACAATTATTAATTGTATTACAGACTATAAAAAAGACAACCTAAGAGTTTGTCGTCCCGCCAATTTGAATCGGTCTGATCAAGACAAGGTCATTAATTTTGCCACCGAACATTTAGGCATGAACTACGATGTGCGCCAACTTCTAGATTTAGCACGCTTTATGTTTCCTTACGCTATTTTACCGCGACGCTGGCGCTCCTCTTTATTTCAACACAATGCTGGGCGACCTACCAATATCGTTTGCTCCAGTATGATTGCGCGATGCTTTCAAAGTGTTAACTACCCTATTTTACCAACTATTAAGACTGATACAAACGACCA
>JALSJU010000030.1 GCA_026989145.1 Thiotrichaceae bacterium | reverse complement strand
AGGCTTTATTGGGTTCGCTCGTTAATTTGCAGTTGCTAGTTGTTTGCTCGCAGCCACCATATTAATAAGGGCGGGTCGTACCTCATCCCACGAGCGTGTTTTTAACCCGCAATCAGGGTTCACCCAGAGCCTTTTGGCGGGTATGCGTTGGCTGGCTTTTTTCATTAAATCAACCATGGCATCTACACTGGGGATGTTGGGCGAATGAATATCATAAACGCCTGGGCCAATTTCATTGGGGTATTGGAAGTCATCAAATACATCCAGTAATTCCATATCGGAGCGTGATGTTTCTATGGTAATGACATCAGCATCCATATCGGCAATGGCTGTGATAATGTCATTAAATTCGGAGTAACACATGTGGGTATGAATTTGAGTGGCATTTTGTACGCCGTTAGCGGTGATTCTAAATGCGCGGATGGCCCAGTCTAAGTAGTTGCTCCATTGTGCTTTTCTGAGAGGCAGTCCTTCACGTAATGCTGCCTCATCAATTTGAATAATTTTAATGCCCGCTTTTTCTAAATCCAAAACTTCATCACGAATCGCTAAGGCGAGTTGCAGGCAAGTATCAGAACGTGCTTGATCATCACGTACAAATGACCAGTTTAGAATAGTTACAGGTCCCGTGAGCATGCCTTTCATGGGCTTGTTAGTGAGTGACTGCGCATAGCTTGCCCACTCAACCGTCATTGCTTGTGGCCTAGAAATATCGCCAAAGATGATAGGTGGCTTTACACAGCGTGAGCCATAAGATTGCACCCAGCCAAATTGAGTAAAAGCATAGCCTTCAAGTTGTTCGCCAAAATACTCCACCATATCATTGCGTTCTGGCTCGCCATGTACAAAAACATCTAAATCTAATTGTTGTTGCTCCTTTACGCAGTATTCAATCTCTTTTCTCATTTGTGCTTGGTAGTTTTTATTGGTGATAGTCTTATTTTTGTAGTCTTTTCGTGCTTGTCGTATTTGAGTCGTCTGAGGAAATGAACCAATGGTTGTGGTCGGGTATAAGGGTAGATTAAATATTTTATCTTGAATATCCGCACGTGCTTGATAAGGTGATTGGCGATGTTCTAACGATTCATTACAACTATCCACGCGTTGTTTTACCCGTGGGTCATGCACACGTTTTGATTGTTCGCGTGACGTAAGTGCAAGACGATTCTTTTCAAGTTCTTTACGAACACTATCACGGCCTTGGTCCAGCGCCTTGGCTAAAATAGCGAGTTCATCTATTTTTTGCAGTGCAAAGGCAAGCCATGATTTGATCTCCGTATCCAGTTTTTCTTCGCTTTCTAGATCAACGGGTACATGCAGTAGTGAGCAGGAGGGTGCAAGCCAAAGTCGATCTACTAAACGTGCATAAATGGGTTCTAACCAATCGAGTGTTGTCGCTAAGTTGGTTTTCCAAATATTACGACCATTAATAATTCCCAGAGATAGTATTTTATGGCTGGGTAGCCAGTCAATGACTTTGAGCACTTCATTGCTCGCATTAATAGCGTCAAGGTGAATGCCTGCAACAGGCAATTCGCAAGCCAATTGTAGGTTCTCTTGTAGCTCACCAAAGTAACTGGCTAAGAGTATCTTAATGGATTGATTACTGAGTTGAAAATAAGCCTTTCGCAACGCATGTTGCCATTCTTGGGATAGCTCGGTGACGAGAATCGGCTCATCAATCTGTAGCCATTCAATGCCTGCATTGCTTAAACGCTTTAAAAGTTGGCTGTAGACGATGAGTAAATCATCCAGCAGAGTGAGTTTGTCGGTACTGTCTTTTGACTTGCCTAACCAAAGGTAGGTTACAGGGCCAATGATAACGGGTTTTATGTTGTTATTATGTCTCTTAGCCTCGTTGATTTGATTGATCAGCCGATCAGCATTTAAAGAAAAGTGCGTATTTTGATCAAATTCTGGAACAATATAATGATAGTTAGTATCAAACCATTTTGTCATCTCACCCGCGCTTACGCAGGCACAGCTTGATTCATTTTTGCCCGAGCGGCCTCGTGCGACCCGAAAATAATTATCGATATCTTCATGATTAGTGGGCTTTAAACCTAAGTCACGCACACGGGTTGGGATATTGCCCAGCATGAAGCTGGTATCAAGGACTTGATCGTAAAAAGAGAAGTCCCCGACAGGAATAAAATCGAGTTTTTGTTGGTGTTGCCAGTTTTCTTGGCGGAGTTCTAGCCCCGTGTTGAGTAGCTCATTTTGGGTGGTTTCACGTCGCCAGTATCTTTCTAACGCAAATTTTAATTCACGCTTCTTGCCGATACGAGGAAATCCAAAGTTATGTGTTGTAATCATTATTTTTCTCTCTTTTGGTAGGTGAGGTCTCAGTAGTTAAGATTGAGAATGGCTATTCTATTGATAGATAGTGATGAGTAATAATGATTGTTTTTGTCTTAACTATGAATAATACTCATGGGTTTGAATGTAAAGGATCAAAAGAGATGATTGAGCAAAGTCACTTGAGAGTAATACGTGCCTTAAACCAACATGGAACGCTCACAAAAGCAGCAAATTCATTGTATTTAAGTCAATCTGCTTTATCGCATCAAATTCGTTATTTAGAGAAAAAACTCGGTATTACACTTTGGCAAAAAGAAGGGCGCTTATTGCGATTAACTCAAGCGGGTGAAATTCTTTTGCAAGTGGCTCATCAAGTTTTACCGGTGTTAGACCAAGCAGAAGAAACGTTAAAAGCTTATGGTGAAGGTCAGTTAGGGGCTTTGAGAATAGGGGTTGAATGTTACCCATGTTCAAAGTGGTTAAATAGCGTGGTCGGCGGTTTTTTACAAGATCTGCCAAAGGTTGAAATTGATATTGTTAATAAGTTTCAATTTTCAGGCTTAGAAGGCTTGTTGAATCATCATATTGATATTTTAGTGACACCAGACTTAGAGCAAAATGATAAGATACACTACGAATCGCTAGCAGATTATGACCTTGTTTTATTGGTATCAGATAGGCATAAGTTATCAAAAAATACAGTTGTTAAGGCGGAGCAACTATCGAATGAAATATTGTTGAGCTTTCCTATTCCCCTTGAACGTATGGATGCAATGACCCAGTTTTTTAACCCCGCGGGTGTTAGGCCAAAAAAAATAAAAGAGTTAGAGTCTATTGATTTAATGCTACAGATGGTGGCGTTAGGGCGAGGTGTATGTGTCTTGCCAGAATGGCTAGCACGCCATGCTGTAGAAAGTCCACAGACAAAACATCAAGTGAAAAATGGTATGAAAATGTTAAAGCTCGGTGAACAAGGTATTCATAAAAAACTTTACCTTGCTTTGCATCATGACGATCGAGAGGTGACGTATATTCAAACATTTATCAAAAGAGGAAAAGCGGTTGCTGCGGAATTGTTTTGAAATCACCTTATTTTCAGTTGATTTTTTTAAATAAGAGAGAAGTGCATCTAAGATGATTTTTTATGCGTTATGATGTAAGGTTATTATGCTTTTTAAGCTTATAACTTATTTTAATTCTATTCGAAGGAAATCAAAATGAATCAAGTGAAAAAATTATCAGGCGTAGCTTTAGCTACAGCAGCTGCGACGATGCTATTAGCGGGTGTAAGTTCAACTGCGATTGCAGGCAGTCATGGTGGCAAAGCTGCAGAAATTAAATGTTCTGGCATTAACTCTTGTAAAGGTACATCAGCTTGTGCGACGGCTGACAGCGCTTGTGCAGGTCAAAATAGTTGTAAAGGCAAAGGCTGGATTAAAGCCAGTGCAAAAGATTGTGCTACAAAAGGTGGTAAAGAAGTAAAAGCTAAAGATATGTAAGCTGTAATTACTTTATTTCTGCCACCTGTTCTAAGGTGGCAGATTATTTTCAAAATTGGGTATTCGCCCGTAGTTCTTCGTTGCAAAAATTGTTATCCTCCCTAGCTCTAAAACCTACTATAAACAGGGCATGCCGTGAGCGACGACAAATCTGATAATACGATTGATTATAAAAAAACGTTAAACCTTCCTTCTACCTCATTTCCGATGAAGGGAAACTTGGCTAACCGCGAACCAAAATGGTTAGCAGCATGGACGAAAGATGATCTCTACGGCAAGTTGCGTAAAGCTGCTGAAGGTCGCCCTAAATATATTTTGCATGATGGTCCTCCTTATGCGAATGGTGAGTTACACCTTGGTCACGCGATTAATAAAATCTTAAAAGATATTGTGGTTAAAAGTAAAACCTTGGCAGGGTTTGACTCGCCTTATAA
>JALSJU010000029.1 GCA_026989145.1 Thiotrichaceae bacterium | reverse complement strand
CGGGCGTGGGTAAAACGTTTTTATCCAACATCTTACGAAATAGCGACTGGTTTCATTATTCCGGTGATTACCGTATCGGCACCCGCTATCTGAATGAGCCTATTTTAGATAATATTAAAATGCAGGCGATGCAAGTACCTTTTTTACGGGATTTATTGCGCTCTGATTCTATTTACATTAACAATAATATTACCTTTGAGAACCTTGAAGTAGTCTCTTCTTTTTTAGGAAAGGTAGGCGACCCTGACAAAGGCGGACTTCCTTTAGAAGAGTTTAAACACCGCCAACAGTTATTTAACGATGCTGAAGAACAGGCGATGCTTGATGTTCCTGCTTTTATCGATAAAGCAAAAAACATCTACGGCTGTAACCACTTTATTAATGATGCCGGTGGTAGCCTGTGTGAGCTTGACGATGAGTCACTCTTTGAAAGTCTCGCTGAAAACAGCTTAATCCTTTATATTAAAGCCAATGAAGATGATGAGAAACGTTTAATCGAACGCTCTAAAAGTGCGCCAAAGCCTTTATATTACCGAGCAGATTTTTTAGATGAGCAACTCAAACTGTATATGCAAGAGCAACAGCTTGAATATGTCGCAATGATAGACCCGGATGATTTTATGCGCTGGGTATTCCCACGACTATTCTACTCTCGTATTCCGCGTTATGAAGCGATAACCGAAAAGTACGGTTATACGATTAACACCGAAGACTTGTATAAAATTAAAACAGAGTCTGATTTTTTAGCCTTAGTTGAACGAGCTCTTTAACCCATGCCATTAGTCGCCCACAATAACTTACCGACCTTTGAACGCCTTCGTCAAGAGGGAGGCAATGTTTTGCGCCCAGGCGAAGCACTCAATCAAGAAATCCGAGGCCTACATATTGGGCTACTCAATATGATGCCTGATGCTGCGCTTGAAGCAACGGAAAGACAGTTTTTTAGATTAATAGGTGAAAGCAACCCGATTGCGCAATTTTATGTACATCCGTTTACGCTTGATATTTTTAAACGTAATGAAAAAGCTCAAAAGCATATTGATCAACATTATGTCAGTTTTGAGGCTATTAAAGCGATGGGCTTGGATGCGCTTATCATTACTGGCGCTAACGTTACTCAGCCCAAGTTACCTGATGAGCCTTTTTGGCAACCACTGAGTGAAGTATTTCATTGGGCGCATGAAAATGTTACCTCCACTTTGTGCTCTTGCTTAGCCACCCACGCCTCCTTAGAACTACACCACAATCAACCGCGCCGCCCGTTACAAAAGAAGCGCTGGGGAGTATTTAGTCATCGTGTAACCAATCAATCACACCCGCTAATCCATGGAATAAATACCCGATTTGATGTTCCTCATTCGCGTTTTAATCAGGTAGATGCTACACAATTTAAACAAGCAGGGTTGCCAATATTGGTCGATAGCGCAGACGCTGGCGTACAAATGGCCGTCAGTGCAGACGGCTTTCGTATGGTCTATTTTCAAGGGCACCCTGAATACGACAGTATTAGTCTACTCAAAGAATATAAGCGAGAAGTTGGCATATTCTCACTCGCCTATAATCGCGGGGAATCTGTTGAATACCCGCCCTTCCCAACCCATTACTTTAATACACGCACTCAAGCTGTGTTTAACGAATATCAATACCGCCTTAAAGCAGCGATTGATAACAAACAAGAAATTCCTGCCTTCCCAGAAGCGCTTATCTTCAAATATATTGATAATAGCTGGCACGATACCGCTTCAGCGATTATGGCAAATTGGATGGGGTTGGTTTACCAAGTCACCCATGTTGATCGTAATAAACCGTTTATGCAGGGAATTAATCCTGACGATCCTCTTGGCTTGATAAATAACACCTGAATCAGTGAGGTCAATGCAGATTCAGGTAATACTTAGCATTTACCCCTACTCTTTTTAAGAATAGTGAAGTCATGCTAAAGAATCTGTATTATATTTTTTATTTACTTTAGGATTAACGCATGACTATATCTTCATTTCACCCACCACAACGTAAACTTATGGGCCCCGGCCCTTCTGATGTTAACCCACGTATTTTAGAGGCTATGTCACGTCCTACTATTGGTCACCTCGACCCGCTATTTGTCGGCATGATGGATGAGATTAAAGGCATGTTGCAATCGGCTTTTATGACCAAAAATGAATTAACGATGCCAGTATCTGCACCCGGTTCTGCTGGCATGGAAACCTGTTTTGTTAATATGATTGAGCCTGGCGATACTGTAATTGTTTGTCAAAACGGTGTATTTGGTGGCCGAATGAAAGAAAACGTTGAACGTTGTGGTGCCACCGCCGTAATGGTTGAAGATGATTGGGGTAAACCTGTTGATCCACAAAAACTTGAAGATGCGCTTAAAGCAAACCCAGATGCCAGCACCGTCGCTTTTGTGCACGCTGAAACTTCAACTGG
>JALSJU010000028.1 GCA_026989145.1 Thiotrichaceae bacterium | reverse complement strand
TCACAACAAGATCATCGGCAAAACTTTGCTGTTTGATATTTTTCCAAGCCATTTTGTGAACCTGTTGGGTAAAATGCTATTATCCCATTTTTGTGGGATTTTTGCACTCTCGTGCAAAGGTCTCAGTTAATCTAAAGTTCACACTTAGAAACTGGATATAACACAAGTCTTTGATTCCACAGTAGTCCCCAAAAAACCACTTAAGGAATATCTGAACAACCTAGTTGGATTCTGCGAGTTTACAAGGCATCAAAGTCCAAGGTGTATTTTTTGAGAATGGATACCTTCGTGGATGCAGAATGACTATGTTTATAATCAATGCCTCGAACTTGAAAACTTGGCGTTGCCATAATTCAGCCAGGTTATTCAGAGATTCTTGACCTACGGGTGAAGCTAAGATGTTTGAATACAATGTGCAAACTAAAAATATGAAACCAAATATTGCATTTTATATCTCTTTTCTAGGTGTGGATTTGGTCTAATGATACTTCTTTATTTATTATAATTATTGTTATACTGCTTTATATTTTAATTATTAAAAGAGTCATTATGAGCCAGTTAGAAGTACTAATTTTTGATGTCGATGGAACGTTGGCAGATACCGAAAGAGATGGTCACCGGGTGGCGTTTAATCAAGCCTTTGAAGAAGCAGGTCTTGATTGGGATTGGACGGTTGAATTATATGGTGAGTTACTACAAGTGACTGGTGGTAAAGAGCGCATCCGTTTGTATGTAGAAAAATTTCTCGAAGGCTTTGAGCTGGATGAAGATATTAGCGACTTTGCGGCACGTTTACATCAGCGTAAAACTCACTTTTATTTGGAACTATTACAATCCGGTGCGATTCCTTTACGCTCGGGTGTTGAGCGTTTAATCAATGAGGCACGCGAGGCGGATTTGCGTTTAGCAATTTCAACGACCACAACACCGGCGAATGTTGATTATTTATTAAGTGCGACTCTAGGTAAGCAATCGTTGAATTGGTTTGAAGTGATTGCCGCAGGGGATATTGTACCTGCTAAAAAACCTGCTCCTGATATTTATACGTGGGCGATGCAACAAATGAAGATTAAACCAGAGAACTGTCTGGCATTTGAAGATTCATTGAACGGGGTTAAATCATCCTTGGCTGCTGATTTAAAAACGATCATTACTATAAATGGCTATACCAAAGATGACGACTTTAGTGGTGCCGAAATTGTGTTAGATCAGTACGGTGAGCCGAATCAGCCGTTTACAGTGATTGAAGGTGATGCGGCAGGTTTTGACTATGTTAACCTTGATTTCTTAAAAGAGATTCATGCTCGCTAAAAGTAACGCCAGTCAGCAACGCGCTGTTCAAGCATCACGAAAAATAACCGATGCCCAGTTAGGGGTTCATCAGAACCTTGAACGGCTAGTTGTTAAGCACTTTACTACATCCTTTCAAAAGCCCATTGCTCAGCATACTCAGGATGCGTTTGATGCAATAAAAAAACAGGTAGCCACAAGTCTTGCAAAAGGTCATACGCTGATTTTTGATTCATGTTGTGGTACTGCAATGAGTACAGGCATTATTGCGCAACAAAATCCACAGGCATTGGTGGTGGGGATTGATCGCTCTGCAGTGAGGCTTAGTAAAGAATATAACAAGTCGAAACCAAATAATGTTCTGCTGGTGCAAGCTGAGTGTGCAGATTTTTGGTCGTTAGCTGTGGCTGAAGGCTGGAAGCTGGAGAAACATTATATTCTTTACCCTAACCCGTACCCCAAATCAAAACACTTAAAGCGTCGTTGGCACGGCCATGCTGCTTTTCCTTTGCTGTTCTCATTGGGTGGCGAGCTGGAGTTGCGGTCAAATTGGTCTGTATATGTGAATGAGTTTTGTTTGGCATTAAAAATAGTGGTGGATAAAAATCTAGTTGAAAAATCCAATGGTGAGCCAAGAGTTCAAACTGTTGAGCCAGTGACACCATTAACGTTATTCGAGAAAAAATATCAACAAAGTGGGCAGTCATTATACCGATGTAAATTTAGGCTATAATAAGACCAGTTCTTTAATTATTGGAGTATAAAATGACTTTTTCTTTACGTTTTTCCTCATTGTTCCTAGCTGCTTTTATGTCGTTTGGAGCCCTTAGTGCCTATGCGTTGAACACTATTCCCAATACCTTGAATGTGGCGGGTAAAAATCTAATTTTAAACGGTGTCGGCACACGAACAAAATTTATACTGTCAATTTATCACGCCGGTCTTTACCTGCAAAAAAAGAACAACAACGCACAACAAATAATGGCTGCGAATGAACCAATGGCAATTCGCATGAATATAGTATCGGGCTTTGCTAGTGCTTCTAAAATGAAACATGCACTTAATCAAGGTTTTAAAAATGCAACTGGTGGTAAAACCGCTCCGATACAACCCCAAATTAATCAACTCTTAAAGGCTGCGTTTAGTGGTAAAATGAATAAGGGCGACATTATGGATTTGGTTTACAACCCTGCCACAGGTACTCAAATCATAAAAAATAACAAAGTATTAACCACAATTAAAGGTTTGCCCTTTAAGCAGGCATTATTTGGTATTTGGTTGTCTAACAGGCCTGCACAGGCGAGTTTAAAAAACCAGTTATTAGGTAAAAACTAAAACCGTGATTTACCGCTAAGGTTGCAGTAAACTAAGTAAAAATTTATCAAGGAAAGAAACATGGCAAGCGTGAATAAAGTAATACTAATTGGTAATCTAGGGCAAGACCCTGAGGTAAAGTACATGCCGAGTGGCGGAGCGGTGACCAATATTAGTATTGCAACAACTGAAAATTGGAAAGACAAAGCAACTGGTGAGAAAAAAGAAAAAACTGAATGGCACCGTGTAGTGTTTTTTAATCGTCTAGCAGAAATCGTTGGTGAATACCTGCGTAAAGGCTCACAGGTTTATATTGAAGGTCAGTTAAGAACCAATAAATGGCAAGACCAAAGTGGCGCTGATCGTTACAGTACAGAAATTGTAGCTAGAGAAATGACCATGTTAGGCGGTAAAGCAGGTGGCAGTAGCGATTTTAGCCCGCCGCCCCAACAGCAACAACAAGCACAACAAGGTGGAGGAGCACCTCAGCAACAACAGCAAGCAGCAGCTCCGGCTCAAAGTGCGGCGCCGCAGAATTTTGATAACTTTGATGATGATATTCCGTTTTAAAGGCCACTTAATCTAAAAAAATTGATGTTGAAAGCGTTGACAACAAAAAAGCCCCCAGTTAATACTAGGGCTTTTTTGTAGATGAGTAAGTTTATCAATTTTCTGAGAGTGCTATAACTTGTTCAGGTCATCAATAGCCGCATTAATATGCGTGGTAGCCAGCTTAGCAACTTCTTGTACAACCACATTGTTTTCAAGCCCAAGTACCGGCTCAGGCGCCATAAAGTGAAAAATGGTTTTACCATCTTCTTCTCGGGCTACAATTGTACAAGGTAAAAGGGCGCCAGCTTCAGGCGTTGCTTCGATAATCTTTTTTGCCATGCCTGGGTTACACGCGCCTAAAATTCGGTAAGGTGCAATATCTTCATTAAGCTTATTTTTAATGGTTGCTTGAACATTTACTTCACTGACAATGCCAAGTTTATGTGTCATTAGAGTACTTTTTAAGGTTTCGATTGCATCATCAATTGGTTGATTAAGATTTGCTGTAAGTGTGTATGACATGGCCTTATTCCTGTTGGGTTTAAAGAAATACGAAGCTACTCTATTTTCAAGAATAAGTCTTTGATAATTGTTAATTAACTTTTATGGAATACCTAATCCCAGATAGAAATACGGATGAGAGTGTATGACTTTGGTTTTATAGGATATTTGAAAGGCTATGGATAATTGAGTTAACCGTTTAAGCAATAAACGGTAGCTCACTAAATAAATATTTTACCTGTAAGCTAATTGAGTATTCTATGGAGTCAAAGGCTTACTGCAATTATCGTGTTTTCTAGCTGGAGGTTAGGGGAGTAATAGTCCTTTTTCTCGAAGCATTTCAGAGAGTCGTATTAAGGGTAAGCCCACTAAAGAGGTCGGATCATCACCGCTGAGCTTTTGGAAAAGGGTAATACCTAAACCTTCTGATTTAAAACTACCTGCACATGAATAAGGCTTTTCTTTTAATAGGTATGTTTCAATTTCTTTTTTGTTTAGCATTCTAAAGTCTACATGATAAGGGATCATATCTAGCTGGTAACTATTATCTGTCGTATCATAAAGACAAAGCCCTGTAAGAAAGCTTACGCGTTCCCCAGCACTTTCGGTTAATTGTTTTACCGCATTTTCATGGTTGCCCGGCTTGCCTCTAATGGTACCTTTAAGTACCGAGCATTGATCAGAGCCTATAACAAGTGTATTTGGGTGATGTTGAGCAATCGCTTTTGCTTTTTCTAAAGATAAGCGTTTGACATAAGCTTCAGGAGACTCATCAGTTAGCGGGGTTTCATCAACGTTAGGTGAGTCTGTGGTAAAAGTTAACTGGAGTCGTTCAAGTAGCTCTTTTCTAAATGGAGAAGTGGAACTGAGCACAATGTTTCTGTGTGAAGGTTTAGTCATTAAGTGTAAGTTTTGATAATTTGCTGAAAACCCATTGTAAGCTTTTTTGTATAAATTAAAAGGTGTTGATGGGTTGAAATAAGTTCTAAAATCCTATCGAAAAGGCTTTACTCAAACACGCTAGCTACTTATAATCCCGCGCTTATGTCGAATGTTAGTAGTATTCAGCGTTTACCTGTAGAAGTCGATCCTTTTCGTTTGGTTGAACAGGGTCGGTTATTTGACGGGCGTATTCCGTTAAGTGACTTTAAACGTGTCAGTGAGTTACTGTTTAAATCTTCTAATAAAGAAGATAATGATAAACAAAGCTTGGTGAATGTTCATCTTGAATTTACACGAACGGATACTAAACTACCGGTTATTAAAGGCACTATAGATGCTGAGCTAATAATGATTTGTCAGCGTTGTTTAGAGGCAAAAAAAGAACCATTAGCAATAAGTTTTGAGGCGGTTTTAGTCAGTAGTGATGAGCAAGCTGAGCGTTTGCAAGAAGGTTATGATACTTGGTTGGTTGAAGAGCAACTGCTGTTTATTAATGACTTTTTAGAGGATGAAATGTTATTGGCAGTGCCTTTTGTTGTAACACATGATGATTGTCAGCCAGTACGTAATTTGATTGAATTACTACCTGAAGATCTAGATGAACAGAATGGTGATGCAAAAGCTAACCCTTTTGCTGTATTAAAAGATTTAAAGTTAGATAGTTAACAGTATTTAACTGTCTTGATTAAGATTCATATTATTAAAAATAGTAGCCCCTAGATTAGCTAGCGCTACAAAATGGAGAAATCCCATGGCAGTACAGAAAAGTAAAGTAACGCGCTCACGTCGTGGTCAGCGTCGCTCACATGATTCATTGAGTAACCCAACATTATCAACCGATCCAGTGTCAGGTGAAACGCATCTACGTCATCATATGACACCTGATGGTTTTTATCGTGGTCGACAAGTTATCGCCTCTCCAGTAGAGATGGATGATGAAGATGATGAAGAGTAAGCATCATTGTTGTTGATAAGTTATATTAAAAATCGCGGGCATGCCCCGCGATTTTTAATATTTATCTCTGTAAGATTTCTGCAAGATTTAGTCTTGTAGTATAGTTATAGCTTTCTCAAACGCTTCATAGGTAGACCGAACGTTAAATGGATTCTTTATTTCGTATCGCAATAGATAGCATGAGTGGTGATAATGGCTTTGAGGCTGTTGTGCCGGCTGCATTGATGTTTTTAAAAGAACATAATGACTCTATATTAATACTAGTGGGTGATGAGATAAAACTAAACGCTGAACTTGAAAAGCACAAACAAGTTAATAACGAGCGACTTATAGTAAAGCATGCAACACAAGTAGTGACGATGGATGAAGCCCCTGCTGTTGCTTTAAGGGGTAAAAAAGATTCTTCGATGCGGGTTGCTATTAATTTAGTTAAATCAGGTGATGCAGATGCCGCAGTAAGTGCTGGTAATACTGGTGCGTTAATGGCTACTGGACGCTTTGTATTACGAATGCTCCCAGGGATAGATAGACCTGCGATTTGTACTGCTATTCCTGCTGCGGATGGTCATACTTATATGCTTGACTTAGGTGCAAATATTGATTCGTCTTCCGAACATTTGTATCAATTTGCCGTAATGGGCTCAGAGTTAGTAAGTGCAATTGATGGACTGCCTAAACCTAAGGTAGGCTTACTCAATATTGGCCAAGAAGATATAAAGGGTAATGAGCAAGTAAAAGCTGCACATGAGCGCCTTCAAGGTGGTGAGTTTAACTATATTGGCTTTGTTGAAGGGGATGATATTTTTCATGGTGATGTTGATGTTATCGTGTGTGATGGTTTTGTCGGCAACGTTGCGTTAAAGACTACGGAAGGTTTGGCTAAAATGCTTTCACAAGAACTTAAACGTGGCTATAAGAAAAATATTTTCAGTAAGCTAGCAGCGTTAGTTTCATACCCTGTATTAAAGGCATTTAGTCGTCGTTTTGACCATCGTCGTTATAATGGCGCAAGCTTTTTAGGCTTAAAGGGCATCGTAATTAAAAGTCACGGCGGAGCAGATAGTGTCGCTTTTGCTAATGCCATCAGCATAGCTAGAAAGGCTGTGATGGAAAAAGTACCGAGTAGAATTGAAAAACACTTACAAAAGCATTTGGTTGATTAGTAGCGCTAAAGGAAGCTCTGAACAACCTAGCTGAGTTCTAGCAACGCCAAGTTTTCAAGTTCGTGGCATTGATTTTAAGCATAGTTATTCTATGGTTTAAATCAATAACGAAGAAGTTGGAAACTCGGCTAAGCCGCGCAAGCTAACAAAAGTAGCGAGCTTACAAGGCATCAATTCCGTTGTTGTTATTTTTTGTGAAGGGTTGTTGCGCCATGCCAGGGGCGTATCCATTCTCAAAAAATACGCCTAGGACTTGATACCTTGTAAACTCGCAGAACCCAACTAGGTTATTCAGAGCTTCCTAAAGGAACCCTTGATCACGTCGATTATAATTTAGCGCCAGTTGAGTGAGCGAAAAAGTAATCGACTTGATTGGTACTCTCTTTAACCATTCTCAGTAGTAGCAATAAATAAAGGGAATTATCATGTATTCACGTATTACAGGTACAGGCAGTTATTTACCTGAAAAGGTATTGACAAATCATGACCTTGAAAAAATGGTTGATACATCGGATGAATGGATTGTAGAGCGTACAGGCATCAAAAAACGTCATATTGCAGAAGAAGGTCAAACCACTTGTGACCTTGCTGAAATAGCGGCGAAGCGTGCAATGGACATGGCAGGAAAAACAGCCGAAGACATTGACTTAATTATTCTTGCTACTAGCACCCCCGACCTAATCTGGCCAAGTACTGCTTGTTTATTGCAAGGTCGGTTAGGTATTAATTCCGGTTGTGCTGCTTTTGATGTTTCAGCAGTTTGTACGGGTTTTGTCTATGCTTTAGGTATTGCAGATAAGTTTATCAAAAGTGGCTCTAACAAATGTGTGCTAGTAGTCGGTGCTGAGACTTTATCCAATATTGTTGATTGGACAGATCGTGGCACTTGTATTTTATTTGCTGATGGTGCAGGTGCGGTTGTTTTAGAGGCTAGCGAAGAAGCGGGTATTTTATCAACTCATTTGCATGCTGATGGTCAATATGAAAGTCTACTCAATAGCAAAGGTGGCTTATCAAAAAATAAAGCCTTGTTAGATGCTGGTGAAGCTTTTGTGCAAATGAAAGGTAATGAAGTCTTTCGTAAAGCGGTCAATACGTTAGGGCGAATTGTGGATGAAACGCTTTCTCATAATAACTTAGAGAAAACCGACGTAGATTGGCTTGTACCGCACCAAGCGAATATCCGAATTATTAAGGCAACGGCTAAAAAATTAAAAATGTCGATGGATCATGTGGTGGTCACTGTCGATGAGCATGGTAATACATCGGCAGCTTCAGTGCCTTTGGCACTAGATGTGGCAGTGCGAGATGGGCGTATCAAACGTGGTGAAACAATACTCTTAGAAGCTTTTGGTGGTGGATTCACTTGGGGCTCTGCTTTAATCAATTTTTAGCTAGGGCTTTTTGCCTCTAATTATAAAACATGCCTGAAGACTCATTCGATAGCAAAACTTTTCTTAAAACAGTGCCGCATAAACCCGGTGTCTACCGCATGATATCGGTGGATGAAAAAATCCTTTATGTGGGAAAAGCAAAAGATTTAAAAAACCGCGTATCTAGTTATTTTCGGTCAAACCTTGTTAACTCCCGAATTTATTCTATGGTCAAGCAGATACGTGATGTTCAAATTACGATAACGGGTACCGAAGCGGAAGCTTTGTTGCTGGAAAGCAATTTAATTAAAAAACATCACCCGCGATATAATATTTTATTACGTGATGATAAAAGTTATCCTTATATTTATCTATCCAAACACCAATATCCGCGCCTAACCTTTCATCGTGGCTCGCGTAAATCTAAAGGACAATATTTTGGGCCATATCCGAGCGCAGGGGCCGTTCGTGAAACGTTAAATTTATTGCAAAAACTTTTTCAAGTTCGCCAATGCGAGAATAGTTATTTCAGTAATCGGTCGCGCCCTTGTTTACAATTTCAGATTCAACGTTGTACTGCGCCTTGTACGCAAGAAGTTACCGAACAAGCTTATAGCCAAGGTGTGCGTCATACGGTTAAATTCTTAGAGGGTAAGTCACAACAGGTCATCGAAGAATTGGTTCAGCAGATGGATGATGCTTCGGCGAAACTTGCGTTTGAAGAGGCTGCGCTTTACCGTGATCAAATTGAAAAACTTCACCAGATATCGCAACAACAAAGCATTAGTGGCGGGCAAGGTGATGTGGATGTTATCGCGTGTCAGTTTGCTTCTGATGTTGCTAGTGTGCAAGTTATTACGATTCGAAATGGCAACAACTTGGGTAATAAAAACTTCTTCCCCAAAGTGCCTCGTCAGTTTCAAGAGGAGCAATTGGATGAGTCCATTATACTGGCTTCTTTTATCCCTCAGTATTATTTGCAACGGGAAATACCCGCTGAGGTATTAACCAGTCATGAACCACAGAATAAAACGTTATTGCTGGAAATGCTTCATTTAAAAGCTGAACGTAAGGTATCACTGTCGTACAAACTACGAAGTGACCGTTCACGCTGGATGTTGATGGCGTTACGCAATGCACAACATGCGTTAAGTACTCATTTAGCCTCAAAAGCAGGGGTTCAGAAGCGCATAATTGCCTTGCAAACCGAATTGAATTTAGATTATATCCCCGCACGAATGGAGTGCTTTGATATTTCACACACAATGGGTGAGGCAACGGTTGCCTCCTGTGTTGTATTTGGCTTGGAAGGTGCGATAAAGTCAGAGTACCGCCGTTACAATATTGAGGGTATTGTTGGTGGCGATGATTATGCGGCAATGAATCAAGTTCTCAAGCGACGTTTTCGAAAAGCGCTAGACGGCGAGGCAAAGTTACCCGATATTTTATTTATAGATGGTGGCAAAGGGCAGGTTACCCAAGCAATAGAAGTCTTGAAAGACTTGCAAATTAGCGGTGTTGATATAATTGGTATTACTAAAGGGGAGGGTAGACGACAAAATAACGATACTCTAACGATTGGTAAACAGAAATTTGAGCTGCCTGCGCATTCTAGTGCTTTGCATTTGATTCAACAAATACGCGATGAGGCACACCGTTTCGCCATTATGGGCCATCGACAGCGCCGCCAAAAATCGCGTAATACATCACCATTAGAAGGTATTGTAGGGCTAGGCCCTAAACGTCGCCAAAGTATATTAAAACAATTTGGTGGGATACGTGCTGTCACTCGCGCAAGTGTTGATGAATTAAGCAAAGTGAATGGAATTAGTGCGCAATTGGCAGAAAAGATTTATGATAGTCTGCATGCAGATTAACGTTTATAAATTTACTATTAGAAACTAAAACAGTGACTTTAAATTTCCCTATATTTCTGACAATTCTACGCATCATATCGATTCCATTAATTGTCTTATTTTTCTATTTAGATATGCCGTTAACAGCATCAACTATTTTTGGTTTGGCTGGTCTAACAGATCTTGTTGATGGGTATTTAGCGCGTAAGTTTAATCAAGAATCTCGTTTTGGTGCGTTTCTTGATCCTGTAGCTGATAAACTGTTGGTATCTGTAGCGCTACTGCTGATTGTTGAACGAGAGGGCATGATTTGGATTACTCTTGCGGCGGTCGTTATTATATCTCGTGAAATTACCATCTCGGCATTACGGGAGTGGATGGCCGAAATAGGCGAGCGCGGCAAAGTTGCTGTTGCCTATATTGGTAAAGTAAAAGCAGTACTGCAAATATTGGCGCTTATTTTTTTGCTTTATAATCAAGATTTGTGGGGCGCGCCACTGCGTGAGGTCGGGTTCGTATTTTTAGCTATTGCAACTGTGCTTACGGTGGTTTCTATGATTCAGTATTTAGCTGCGGCATTTAGGGGGATGCGCTTAGATTAAGGTTTATCCAAAAACTAAAGAAGCGTTTAAAGAAAAGGTTTGCGAAAATACACGAAAGAAAATTGGTTCTAGTACTTGGAAAAGATTCTAGACGATAATATTAACTAAAGTACCAATCTCAACTTTAGAAAAAAGCTTGATAATATCAAGGTTTCCCATGCGGATACAGCCATGTGATACAGGCTTACCTAGCAGACCTTCTTCATCTGTTCCGTGAATATAGATAAAACGCTCATGTGTGTCAACCTCACCTCCTAGATTTACCCCTGCTTCTAGCCCGCTTAGCCACAGTATTCTGCTTGTGATGTTATCTTCGCTACTATGTTGATGAGGCTTGGTTAGAATGTTAGCGAATTTGTGGGTGTTGATTCTGGCTTTGAATAGTGTGCCTAGTTCTGCATCTTCACCGAACAGCTCTCTGACTTCATGAGCTCCTAAAGGAGTTTGATAACTGTTTTTTTTATTGCCCAAGCCAGCCTTAGCAGTAGATATGACAAAACGCTGAAGAATTATATTTTTATCAATCAGTAAGAGTAATTGCTCGCTGGCTAAAATAATTATAAAGGGCTTACTGAGTTTTTGTGGAAAGCGTTGTTTTAAATTATAAATAATTTTAAGCAATGAGGTCGATACAACCACATCGCGCTTCTGGGTGTTATTCATTGCAGGTGTTAATCGCTATCGGATAAATCAATAGCCACCATATCTTGTTGTTGTTCTTTTAGTTTGCTTTGATCAGCTCTTTGTTCTTCTAAATCTGTAAAATAGCCCGCTGATTCACCCGTCACATATTTTCCGGTAAAGACCGAGCAATCAAACGTTTTTAATTGGTTGTTGCCGACTGTTATAGCTGTGATTAAATCATCCAGTTCTTGATAGACGAGTTTGTCTGCACCAATAGCAATGGCGACTTCTGCTTCAGTTTTACCATGTGCAATGAGTTCATTCGCCGCTGGCATGTCGATGCCATAAATATTGGGGTAACGCACTGCAGGGGAGGCTGAGGCAAAGTAAACTTTTTTAGCGCCAGAATCACGTGCCATTTGGACAATTTCTTGCGAGGTAGTGCCGCGAACAATTGAGTCATCAACAAGCATTACGTTTTTGCCTTTAAACTCTATATCAAGCGGGTTAAGTTTTCTGCGTACTGACTTTTTGCGCAGTGTTTGCCCCGGCATAATAAAGGTGCGCCCAATGTAACGGTTTTTGATAAAGCCTTCACGATAAGGGACACCTAAGGTGAGTGCCATTTCATGAGCGGAAGTACGGCTAGTATCCGGTATTGGGATCACGACATCAATATCATGGCTTTCCCATTCGCGGATGACCTTTTCAGCAAGGTTATGTCCCATGCGCATACGAGCTTTGTGGACAAAGACATTGTCAATCACTGAGTCAGGGCGTGCAAAATAGACGTATTCAAAAATACAGGTGTTATAGACAGGGTTGTCAGCACATTGCTGAGTATATACTTTACCTTCATGGTTAATGAAAATGGCTTCACCTGGCTCAATATCTCGTACAACTTCGTAGCCTTGAGTAACTAGAGCAACACTTTCAGAGGCGAGCATATGGTCAGTACCCTTTTCCGTTTCTCGTTTGCCATAGACTAATGGCCGGATGCCGAAAGGATCACGAAAACCTACAATACCATCCCGTGTGATCATAGCAATTACAGCATACGCACCTTTACAGCGTTTGTGTACACCCCTTACGGCAGAAAATATTTCACTTGGCGTTACACGATACTCTTTATAATGTTGTAACTCTTGCGCAAAAATATTCAGTAAAACTTCAGAGTCAGAGTTGGTGTTGATATGTCGTCTATCGGTTTTATAGAGTTCTTTTTTTAAATCATGCGCATTAGTTAGGTTACCGTTATGCGCTAGTGAAATGCCATAAGGTGAGTTGACATAAAAGGGTTGTGCTTCTGAATTGGACGAGGATCCAGCAGTAGGGTAGCGTAGATGACCAATGCCCATATTGCCGACTAATCGACGCATACTGCTTTCGTTAAAGACATCAGTAACGAGACCATTCTTACGACGAATATAAAGCCGTTTTCCGTCACTGGTTACCATTCCAGCGGCATCTTGTCCTCGATGCTGTAGGACTAGAAGTCCGTCATATAATTCTTGGTTGACTGCTTCGTTACTAACGATGCCGATAATTCCACACATGCTTTGGGTCCGTGTTTAGAAAGGTGATGTTACTGAGCGGGAGTCGTTGGAGCTTCAGTCGGTTTATTGTCTTGGGCTTTTGAGCTGGGTACAAGAATAGATGTTCCGGCAGTATTATCCATTAACTTACTGTTAGTTGAGCCAGTAGGAATATTTTTATCGATATATTTATTCATGCTTTCAGGGACGAGAGTTTTAATCCATTCCGCCGCTTCTTTAAATTTTGGAATTAACTTAGATTTGGTCCATATATATTGGTTGGGTAACTCAGTAAAAGTTAATAACATGGTGATCAAAGTGATGCCTAATGCACCTAAGAGAATGCCGAGACCCATACCTAAAATACGGTCAAAAGTACCCAGCCCAATTGCTGATACCGCTTTGCTGAATAAATAATTAATAATGGCACCGGCAATGAGAGTGCCCATAAAAATGATTAAAAACGATAACCCTAGTTGTAGGGTTTCATTGTCTAGTTTGAAAGGTAGTAAAGGCGCGAGTTGCTCTTTATAGGTGTAAGCTAACAAAATGGCAGCTGTCCAGGTGGCAAGGAATATCGCCATCCAGACAAAGCCTCTCATAAAACCAATCAAAGCAGTAATTAAAACAATGACGACAATCGTTACATCGATATAATTAATATCCATAGAGTAAGTACCTGATTGGATTTAAGCGTTAAATTATTTACTAACGACAAGGCTATTTTGAACAAAGAAGTTTTTCGTATAACGACGCTTCATTGATTCTTGTGCTTGTATAGCTTTATTTCTATTGCCGTAACCACCTACACGTACGCGGTATAAAATTTTATTGTTGTTATTGGTTTCAGTAATAAAGGTCGTATAGCCTTCAGATTTCATAGTCTTTGAAAGCTTACTGGCACGGGAGCTACTTGACGTAGCTAATAGTTGTATAGAGTATCTGCCAGCAGGAGCAGCGGTTGCAATAGATGTAGCTCTTGCTTTAGGAGTAGTGGTGGACTTTGGTGCTACTTTTTTAGCTACTTTCGTCGGTTTTTTAGTGTCTTTTTTAGCCTTAGCTGTTTTTTTGGGTTTTGTAGGTGATTTTTTTATTTTTTTAACAACTCTGTGTTTCTTCTCTTCGATGAGACGAGGCTTATACTTTTCTTTTTTTACAGTCACTTGTTTTTTAGAGGCAGTATTATCCACAACTTCACGCTGTTCATTGCTTTGTGAGGGGCGAATTGAAAACCCAGGTTTTTTAGCGCTGCCTCCAACGGTATCCCCAGTATTGTCAGAACTAACAATAATAGCCGCTGCTTTATTGCCTGCTGCTTTTACCGATCCAACAACAGCTGCTCCTGCACCTGCGGCAGATGCCACAATGGCTGTGCCAGCACCGCTAGTTGTATTACTCAGAGTGTCACCAGCATTTACCATCGCCGATGCAACGGTGTCACTGGCTTCAGATAAACTTGGAATATTCATTTCAGGTGCGCCAGGAAGTTGCATTTCGACGACTTCTTCTCGCTGTGTACTCTTGCCTTTCAATAAATAGGCTAATAATAATGCTGCTACTACGGCTAAGACTACTGCTCCAATACCTCGTTTCATCATTGAATTTTCCATGTTTATATTACTCCCTTAAATCTTAGTTAGTTATTTAGAGGTGTTCATTACTAGTAATACCTGTTTTATGAGCCCCATACCTCTATAACATTGGATATTACCAGAAAAGAGCCAAAAACGACTACTTTATCTTTGTTTTTACAGTCTTTTTTTAACAAATATACTGCATCAGAAAAGGAGCTATGTGGGATGACCTTTGCTTCAATTTTAGCAGTTTTCATTGTTGAAATTAATTCTTTTGTTGTTATTCCCCGGCTGCCTTCAAGCCCAACAATATGCCACTCATCTATATGTCGATTCATTATAGATAAAACTTGTTTGATGTCTTTATCTTTTAACATGGAGAAAAGCGCAATGGTTTTTCCAGAGCTTGGGTGTTCATCAAGGTGGTTTGAGAGTGCTAATGCGGAGTGAGGGTTGTGCGCAACATCGATTAACCAGTCAGGCGATGTGTTAATACATTGAAGGCGCCCCATAATTGTTGCATTTTTAAGCCCTTTTCTAATGGCGTTGAGTGATACGGGAAGATGCTTAGAGATAGATTTTAGCCCTGCAATTACAGTAGCTGCGTTATTGAGCTGAAATTCACCCCTTAGGGAGGGTTTAGGTAGTTGGTATTGTGTTTTATTATTTTGCCATACCCAGGTGTTATTTGTGGCTTGTTGGAATGAAAAATCTTTATTTATTTGCTGTAAAGTGGCTTTAGTCTTTTTAGCAATGTTTTTAATAGAGTCTGGTGGTGTAGGGTCGCCACAAATAACCGGCGTATTTGCACGCATAATTCCAGCCTTTTCGGTGCCGATCTTCTCTCTGTCATTGCCGAGCCAGCTCTCATGATCTATGGCTATGCTGGTGATAATTGCCAATGAGGTATCCCACAAATTAGCAGCATCAAGTCTACCACCTAAGCCAACTTCGAGAATGGCGATATCAACAGCTTGCTGGGTAAAAATAAGCATGGCAGCTAGTGTACCAAATTCAAAATAACTTAAGCTTACGTCCTTGCGAGCTTTGTCAATTTCTTCGAAAGCAGCAATAATTTGCGCATCATTGGCGTTAATGCCGGATAGTTTTATACGTTCGTTATACTGAATAAGGTGGGGTGAGGTATAACTACCAGTGGTATAGTCATCTGCAAGTAGCATTGCTTCAAAAAAAGCGACGCTAGAACCTTTTCCATTAGTGCCAGCAATTGTAATAATGGGAAAGTTAGGGTTTAACAAATCAAGCCTGTCAGCAACCTGACGAATTCGACCTAAACCAAGATCAATTTCTGTAGTATGTAATGTTTCTTGCCATTTAAGCCAATCATCTAAGGTTTTTTTCATAGCTGAGTGTTTATTGTTATGCAGTTCATAACCTATAGATTAATAGAGTTAATTTATTTTTTATCGCTCTCATTGGTATCCATCACTTCTTTCTTTGCTTCTTCAGGAACAGGTTTTGGGCTAGGAATTGCATCAACTTCTTGCATGTTTTCTGGGCGAGGTTTATGCGTGAGCATGCAAAGTAAATCAACAATTTCTTGACGTAGCTCTTGGCGTGAAATGATACGATCAACAGCGCCTTTCTCAATTAAAAACTCACTGCGCTGGAAACCTTCAGGGAGTGTTTCGCCAACTGTTTGTTCAATAACCCTGGGTCCAGCAAAGCCAATTAATGCCTTAGGTTCTGCAATGATTACGTCACCTAACATGGCAAAACTGGCAGAAACACCACCCATAGTAGGATCAGTTAAGACAGAAATAAAAGGCAAACCTGCATCAGAAAGTTTGGTTAAAGCAGCACTGGTTTTTGCCATTTGCATTAATGAAAAAAGTGCTTCTTGCATGCGAGCACCACCACTGGCGGAGAATACAACGTAAGGTGTTTTGGCTTGGATTGCCGCATTAACACCTTGCACAAAACGTTCACCAACAACAGAGCCCATTGAGCCTCCCATAAAACGAAAGTCAAAAGCGGCCGCAACTAAGGGTACGCCATGCACTTGGCCCTTGATGACGATTAAAGCATCTTTTTCTCCAGTCGTTTTTTGCGCGATACTCAGGCGATCTTTGTATTTTTTGCTGTCCTTAAATTTTAAAATATCAATGGGTGTGATGTTTTCAGCGATTTCTTCGCGGTTTTCTTTATCTAAAAAATAGTCAAGACGCTTACGCCCACTGATGCGCTCATGGTGATGACATTTAGGACACACTTCTAAGTTGATTTCTAAATCAGCTTTATACAAAACCGTATTACACGCAGGGCACTTATGCCATAATCCTTCTGGGATTGATTTCTTTTTTGCCGTTGTTACATCAGTACGAATACGTAACGGAATTAAATTTTCAAACCAACTCATAGTAAACCCTACTTAATTTGTTTTTGTGACTTTGATCATCGCTGCTAATCATGCATCCATTGCTTGGCGCATTGAAGTTAATAGTGCAGTTATTTCACTGCTGATTGTATCAGCATCATCAAGATTATTTTCAATAATTTTTACAATTGCGCTACCGACGATAACACCGTCGGAAACAGCTGATACTGCTTTAGCGCTGGTAGCATCCTTTATACCAAAACCGACACCGACAGGCATTGAAGCGATAGATTTAATCCGTTCAACGCGGTCTGCAACTTCAGTAATGTTTAAGGTGGTAGAGCCTGTTACTCCTTTTAGTGATACATAATAGAGAAAGCCATTGCCTGAGTCAGATATTTTTTTGATGCGTTCATCGGTGGTTGTGGGTGAGAGTAAAAAGATTGGGTCAATTTCAGCTTTACGTAGTATCTCAACGAGTTCGCTACCTTCTTCAGGGGGAAGGTCAACTGTGAGTAGCGCATCAACTCCTGCTGCTTGGGCTTTATTTGCAAAGGTTTGATAGCCCATAGCCTCGACGGGATTTAAGTAGCCCATAAAGATAATGGGTGTTGTCTGGTCTTTTTGCCTAAATTCGTGGGCCATTACTAGCACATCATTTAAGCTGGTTTGATGCTTGAGCGAGCGTTCACAAGCAAGTTGGATTGTGGGGCCATCAGCCATTGGGTCTGAGAAAGGTATGCCTAACTCAATAAGGTCGGCGCCTGCCTCTACCATTGCATGCATCAACGGTACGGTAATTGAAGGGTTTGAGTCGCCAGCGGTAATATACGGGATAAGAGCTTTTTTGCCTTTGCTGCGTAAATCTGCAAAACATTGCGTAACTCGGCTCATAACTTTATCCCCTCACGTGCTGCTATGGTATTTATGTCTTTATCACCACGTCCTGATAGATTAACAATAATCTGCTGATCTGAATTCATAGTAGGCGCTAGTTTCATCGCGTAGGCAAGGGCATGACTACTTTCTAATGCAGGGATTATGCCTTCAATACGCGTGAGTGAATGAAATGCTTGCATTGCTTCATCATCCGTAACTGCTACGTAATTGGCGCGACCTATATCTTTTAGAAAACAATGCTCTGGGCCAACACCAGGGTAATCAAGTCCTGCTGAAATCGAATGGGGTTCTATTACTTGGCCATTATCATCCGCCATTAAATACATACGGTTGCCGTGTAAAACTCCAGGTTTTGCTTTGCATAAAGGCGCTGCATGTTCTCCTGTTTCGAGCCCATGCCCTGCCGCCTCTACACCATAAATGTCAACATCTAAATCAGCTAAGAATTCATGGAATAGGCCAATCGCGTTAGAACCACCACCGATACAAGCAACTAGCGCATCAGGTAATCGCCCTGTTTGTTTGAGTGACTGTTGCTTTGCTTCCCGGCCAATAATGGTTTGAAAATCTCTCACCATTTCAGGGTAGGGGTGTGGACCTGCAACCGTGCCAATACAATAAAAGGTGTCATCAACGTTAGTTACCCAATCACGCATGGCTTCATTTAAAGCATCTTTTAAGGTTTTTGATCCAGAGGTTACGGGGCGAACTTCTGCACCTAAAAGTTTCATGCGGTAAACATTCGGCGCTTGTCGAGCTACATCGACTTCACCCATATAAACGACGCATTCTAGACCTAAACGTGCAGCGATGGTGGCCGTTGCAACACCGTGTTGTCCAGCTCCAGTTTCTGCAATGATACGGGGCTTGCCCATGTGTTTTGCGAGTAATGCTTGACCAATCGTGTTATTTATTTTGTGCGCACCCGTGTGATTTAAATCTTCGCGCTTAAGATAAATCTGCGCACCATCGAGTTCATTTGACCAGCGTTGCGCATGATAAAGTGGGCTAGGGCGACCCACATAATGACGTAGATCATTGTCAAAATCCGCTTGAAATTGTTGGTCATTTTTTAAATTGTTATAAGCATGTTCTAGCTCTTCAATGGCATCCATTAAGGTTTCGGGTGCAAAGCGCCCACCATAGATTCCGAAGTGGCCTTGTTTGTCAGGGAAGGCGTTCCAATCGACGCTAGCCAAATCTACATTGCTCAGATCTAGCATGCTTAAATCTTTATTAATCGTACTCGGCACGTCTTACCTCATTCATTAATTGGTTAATCAGTTGTTTGTCTTTTATGCCTGGTGCGCTTTCAACACCACTGCTTAAATCCATTGCAAAGACTTTAGTTTGCTGGATTGCACGGGCAATATTAGTGGGTGTTAAACCACCTGCTAAAATGATTGGTTTAGGGTAATCTATTGGTACATCACTCCAATTAAACGTTTCGCCTGTTCCACCAGCTTCCCCTGTAGCGTGACTGTCAACTAAAAAGCCTTTGGCGTCATGATACTGGTTGGCATATTCAATAAACTGCGAGGGGGTGCGGTTTTTCATCGCGACAGCTTTAATATATGGCCGATTAAATGAGGTGCAATACTCAGGGGCTTCTGAACCATGAAATTGTAACAAATCAAGGGGGACGGACGCTAGTACAGAGTTTACAAATACTTCGCTAGCATCCAAGAATAGGCCAACGGATGTGACAAAAGGAGGCAGTGCCATACATATATCACTGGCTTGTTGAATCGTTACATTGCGGGTGCTTTTACTATAAAAGACCAGACCAATCGCATCCCCTCCAGCTTGGCAAACATGCAAGGCATCTTCAATACGGGTGATTCCACAAATTTTGACACGAGTTTTCATGAGCGAAAGGTAGCACATGAAAGGCAAACTATGAAGTGGCAGAGTATTTGAAAGTTAAATTACAACCCTTGGATAGAAAAGCGAACAGTTGCAAAGCGTAGTTTGTGTAGTATATTGGGTCATATTAAATCTAAGGAGATAGGTTATGGCGCTATGGGTATTATTAGTTTGGCTGGTTGTGGGTTTAATTACGGGTTTTGCAACACGTCAAATATTTAAGCGAAAATCAGGTTTCGGTATGGTCGGAGATGGTATTTTAGGTGCTGCGGGTGGTGTTATCGGTGGTTACTTAGTGGCTTTAACGGCAATAGGAAGTACTTTAGGTGCTTTGATTTTGACGATTGCCTCTGCAATAGCTTGTGCGATGTTAGCCACTTGGAGTACCAAGTTTCTTACTCAACCTTAATTTGATATGAAGCTAGGAGTTTTTAACAATGAAGGATCAGCAGAAAAGCTTTTTTGAGAAGATGGGTGAAATATTAAACTCACCTTTACCGGGAACACAAAGTAAATCAACTCAATCGACCGACTTATTCTTAGGTGAAAATAAAACAGATCAAGTTGATAAGAAGGAGGACTCATTATTAGCGCGTATTAAAGATATTCTAAATACACCTTTACCAGGTAGTGATAATTTAACGGGTAAAATGGTTGATTTAGAGAAAAAACCCATTGAAATCACCGAAGCAGATTTACCCGAAAACTGGTGGGAAACCGATTGGGCTGCATTTAAAGCACACCAAGATCAAGACCGCAAAGGTTTGACAATGAAGCAACAAATGGATCAGTCAGATTATGCACAATATCAAACACAAGAGCGTGAGCAGTTTGAAGCCTATCAAGCGAGTGAGTTTGAGTTATTTCAAGCGCAACAACAGGCTAAGTTGGTTTGGCTTCAAGAGCAACAATTACAACAAGCCATTGGTGGAGAAGTGGCGGGTATGCTTCCTCCAGCGCCACCCGTTGCGCCATTAGCTCCTGAAATGCCAATGCCCCTTGGCTGTCTAGCCATCGTTAAATTGTGAACTTATATTCCTCGGCATACCAATGTTTGATGATCTCGGACATTACAAAAAAACGTCTTTGTGTCGATGCACTTTTATCAGACTGGAATAAAGGTTTACTTAATCGAGAACCTGCCGAACTTCTTCAAGTTGAGGTTCCAGGGCGCCCAGAAAAGCCAGAGCTCCTGCCGCACGGTAAATTAAGACAACGTAAATTAGGCTCTGAGCTTGGGCGAGCAATGCTGATTCATGCCATCGCTCATATTGAATTTAATGCAATAAATTTAGCGGTAGATGCCGTTTATCGTTTTCGTGAAATGCCCGATCAATACTATGCTGATTGGTTGAAGGTAGCCTCTGAAGAATCCTACCACTTTTCATTGTTAGAAAATCGGCTTAACGACTTGGGTTATCAATACGGTGATTTTCCCGCACATAATGGTTTGTGGGAGATGGTATTAAAAACGGATCATGATGTGATGATACGAATGGCTTTAGTACCACGTGTACTAGAAGCGCGTGGCTTAGATGTAACACCCGCGATGATGCAACGTTTAGAAAAAGTCGGCGATACAAAAACGGTAAAAGCGCTAGAAATAATTCTACAGGACGAAATAGGGCATGTGGCAATTGGTTCACATTGGTTTAAAGTGTGTTGCGAGCAACGTGGGTTAAATGCAGAAACAACATTTCGAGAGTTATTACAAACCTATATGGGGGGTATGTTACGTGGTCCGTTTCATACCGAAGCTCGACTTAAAGCAGGCTTTAGTCAAAAAGAGATCGATGAATTGGTTAAATTGACTTAAAAATAAAATCTCGTGGTATACTTTTTAATCACTATGCCCTTTGTCTAATTATTTGGTTTTATTAAACAGTGTCTTATAAAAAAACTCTTTTAATTCTTTCTTTGACTATAGCAAGTCTACTTCCAACGCTTAGTTATTCTGAAGTAGATAACTCTTTTTTAATGAATGAAATAGCGCTGAGATCTGCAAAATCAGGTCTTTCTGGTCCAGGTCTGACGGGAGCGGCGGGGTCAAGACCGAACAAGTCTTCTATCGTGGATTTTTTAAAAAGCTCTAATGAGGAGTTTGAAAAAGTGACTCGCTCGAAGGGCAAAACAAGTGAAGGCTTTACAAAACCTTCTAAAACACGCGATTTATCAGGAGACAAAAGCAATAAGAGTCTTTCAAGAATTGAGCAAATAACAGCAACAGGAAAATACCGTAAAAAGTACGATAAGAAAGTTGGGTTAAAAAACCCAAAGAAAAAACAAACCATAAAAACGACATCTATAATCTCACCTGAAAATGAGTTAGATCCAGAGTCTCTAACTCCTAAATTACTTGATAAAAATAAAATCAGTAGGTCATCTATAAAGAAAGAGAAGAGAGTGCGTTATTGTTTAGGTGGTAGTTTCAAAGCTTTAGAAAAAAAGATGAAGCAATATGATGCGCCTATTACTAAATATAGTAAAAAATATGGCGTTCCTAAAGCCTTAATCCAAGCTGTAATAACGGCAGAGAGCTGTTGGAATCCTAAAGCACTTTCACCTGTTGGCGCGCAGGGTCTTATGCAATTAATGCCAGCTACTGCCAAACGGTTTGGTGTGACTAAGCGTTATAACCCAGAGTTAAATATCAAAGCTGGCACAAACTATCTTAAGTTTCTAACAAAGTACTTTAAAAAAGATATGATTAAAGTTATCGCTGCCTATAACGCGGGTGAAGGTGCGGTTAATAAGTACAAAGGGGTTCCACCATATAAAGAAACAAAACATTATGTTAAAAAAGTGGCTACTCTATATACACTTTATAATAATGGTGGCGGTGTCTTAACTGCGGCAGCCTTTAAGGCTTCATTGTTAAAAATTCATTTACCATCGACACCCGAAGAAATACGCAGAATTATTTTTGTACCGCAAGTGATGCCATCATCACGCTTTAGTCCCTACAAAAATCGTTTGCGAAATATAGCCCGCGGTAACTGTGCAAACAGAACCAGTACACGTTTAAAGCAATCTACCGTTGTAGAAGGTGGAGATGGTATTTGGCAGAGAATCTATAATGCTAGTGCCGGTGAAACATTGACGCAAGTTATGTTTAAAACAGGCGTTCATAAATTAAAAATTGCTCAAATGAATGGGATTAGGCCAAGAACAAAGTTAAGAATGGGTCAGCGATTATTGGTTTGGGAGTGTAGAAAATAGCGACTATTGCTTATATTTTAGACCATTGGTAAGATTAATGCGATGTTCTATAGTCTTTCGCTAGGAAACTAAAAAGACTTACTTTAAAATGAATAGCAATTCGAATAAATGTATATATGAGAGGCTCGCGCCAAGTGCTTAAATGTAGAGCTCGAGTATCTGATCAGAGAAAATAAAATGAGACCAGCAAGAGTCATTCTGAACGCAAAATCATCGTTAATTAATACACCTGCATGGGTAGCGTTGCAAGAGCACTATAATAAAACTAAAAAAGTACACATGCTTGACCTGTTTGAAGAAGACCCTCAACGTTTTGAAAATTTCTCAATTGAATTTAAAAGCATGCTTTTGGATTATTCTAAAAATCGTGTAACAAAAAAAACCATGAAGTTACTTTTCGACTTAGCTAAACAAGCAAATGTTGAAGAATGGCGTGACCGCATGTTTGCGGGTGAAAAAATAAATACAACTGAGGGGCGTGCAGTATTACATACCGCTTTACGTAACCGTTCTGACAAACCGATTTTTGTGGATGATGAAAATGTCATGCCTAAAGTTAATGCTGAGTTAGAAAAGGCACGCATTTTTTCTGAAAAAGTACGCAGTGGGCAATGGATAGGTTATGCAGGACTACCTATTACTGATGTTGTAAATATTGGTATTGGCGGTTCTGACCTTGGTCCAAATATGGTTTGTAGGGCATTATCACCTTATAAACACAATAATATTCGGGTTCATTTCGTATCCAATGTTGATGGCTCTCATATCGAACAGATGCTGGGTAAGCTACGCCCAGAGACAACCTTGTTCATTGTCGCGTCAAAAACATTTACGACGCAAGAAACTATCACCAATGCAAATACCGCAAAAAACTGGTTTATGAGTGGTACAGGCCGTGTAACCGAAGATGATATCTCGAAACACTTTGTAGCAGTGTCTACCAATGCAAAAAAAGTAGCTGAGTTTGGTATTGATCCTGAAAATATGTTTGAGTTTTGGGACTGGGTTGGGGGACGTTACTCTTTGTGGTCTACTGTTGGGCTTGCTAGTATTATCTACGTAGGTATGGCTAACTTTAAAAAAATGCTTGAAGGTGCACATGAAATGGACGCCCATTTCCAAGAAGCACCTCTAGAAGAAAACATCCCCGTGATTTTAGCAATGCTGGGTGTTTGGTATGGCAATTTTTATGGGGCAGAATCAAGTGCTGTGCTGCCTTATGATCATTACTTACGTTTATTACCTGCATATCTTGAGCAAGCTGATATGGAAAGTAATGGTAAATCGGTTGATAGAGAAGGGCTGCAAACCACATACACAACGGGTAAAGTCATTTGGGGCGCGGAAGGGATCAACGGCCAACATGCCTTTTACCAATTGCTTCATCAAGGTACCCGTTTAATTCCTACCGACTTCATCGCTTCCGTTCAGTCACATAATGAGCATGAGCATCACAGTGATATTTTAGCATCGAATTTTCTTGCTCAAACCGAAGCCTTGATGCGAGGACGTAATATAGATGAGACTCGTGAACAGCTTAAAAACTCGGGCGTAGAGTTACACAAAGCCGAAAATCGCTTGCCACATATGATTTTTGAAGGTAATCAACCAAGTAACTCAATCGTTATTAAAAAATTAACCCCGCGTGCTTTAGGTCGGTTAATCGCCATGTATGAGCATAAAATTTTTGTTCAGGGGATCGTTTGGAACTTAAACTCATATGATCAATGGGGAGTTGAGTTAGGTAAAAATTTAGCTAAAAATATTTTGGAAGAGTTAGACTCAGGTGACGATATTCATTCGCATGATAGCTCTACAAAGGGGTTATTAAATTGGTATCGGAAGTATAAGAAGCCTTCTTAGTAACTTTTTGTACCACTGTCTTCTGTAACAGTTAATTCTGACCACTAATAATAATAATCATACGTTTTATCTTCAATCACAGGTAACTCCTCTGTAACTTTGTATACTTTCTATACATATAGACCTCAACTTAACTCTGTTTAATAGCAAGAGTTAAAGTTTTTCTACATTTGTTAATTGCCATTTTATTAGAAGCAGTTCACTACTCAATTAAAAAGCCTTTAACTAATTTTTCGCTCACTGATTACTGAGGTTTAAAAATATTAGTTTAACCCTTGTATAGCGACAACGCTTGTTGACTAGGGTGTTAGGAAAATGACCAATAAAAAATAGAGTCTAAAAATGTATGCTTCAAAAAAACGTTTAGTAATACCCATTATTATGTTTAGTTTCTTTAATGCGATAATATCGTATGCAGATGTTATTCCTGAGGTTACTTTAGATGATGCAATTAAGGAGCCTGCAGGACTTTATTCTCAAACAAGCCCTTCATTATTAACAATGTCTGTAAAGACAGTAGTCGAGGCAGGTAATAATTGCATAGTGGGGGATTATAAAGCATGTACATTTCAATTCAGATGACGACTTTAAACCTGAAGTAAAGGTAATTTTTACTACGGATAACTTTAAAGCAAGCTCAGGAAAAAGCAATGCAACATTTCGACAACGTGGTGGGCATACACGTTTTTTACCACTCAAATCATTCCGTATCAAGTTAGACAGTAAAAAAAGCCTCTGGCGTAATCAACGTCGAATTCAACTGGTAAAAAGTTTTGATGATG
>JALSJU010000027.1 GCA_026989145.1 Thiotrichaceae bacterium | reverse complement strand
TTTAAATATATCTTCTGTCCATTCAGAATTTTCAGTCCCTACTGTTTTCTGGTAGAACTTACCTACGATGGCATTACCCAGTTTGTTTTTTCTGAACTATTAGAGGTATCAATATCGCTATCAGGCATACCTTCTAATTCTTTAAGCTGTTTTTTATCCGTGAGCAACATCAGCCAAAGCTTCATTAATTGTATTCTCGCTCACGCCATGCTTTTTAAGGCTGGTAACTAATGCTGTTACTGAATCGCTATCAAGTTTTTCAAGGTCTTCTCTCAGACCTTGACCAACATAAGCTTTAAGCAGGGCTTGATAGCCTGAAAAGCCTAATAAGGGTGCTACTTTCTTTAGATCATCCACTACATCTACAGGCATCCTTAACGTGATGCTTGTCATTGTTCTGTCTTTATCTAAACGCTTTTTTAGTTGTTCAACCTTCATAATTTTTACGCTCTTTATTTGTAGCTTTACGCGCTGAAATAATCACTATTTCATCATCAACGATCTGAATATGAACTACATACAATACGTTCCAGTTCTTATCCATGCCTATTACTGCATCGCGGGTTTCGTTATTTCTACTAGCATCTACAACTTTTAAGAATGGATCAAAAAATGCTTCTGTTGCTTGCTCAAAGCTTATGCCGTCATGCTTGCTTATATTCTTTTGAGCTTTGCCTTTATCCCATATAAAGCTGATTTCATTGTGAATGTACTTAATATCCATTTATAGCCCTTTGTATTGCATTTGTAAATACGTTTATGACTAGCTGTTTATCTTAATCGGTATGATTTCAGCACCTTGCTTTAAATTATCCAGATAATTAGCCCATTCTTGTAGCATGGTGGTTCTTTCTTCTAAATAGTCTGCATGGTTATAAGCTGATCTAATCTGATTTTTATCTTTATGTGCGAGCTGTGCTTCTATGACTTCACTTCGATAACCCATAGTATTTAAAAAGGTTGAGGCTACACCTCTAAAACCATGCGCTGTTATGGTGTCATTATCAAAACCCATTGTTCTTAGGGCTACCCGTATCGCGTTATTGCTCATAGGTCTTGAACGACCTCTTGCCGATGGAAAGACAAACTTTCCCCTGCCTGTATATTGATGAATTTCTTGTAAAACAGCTACGGCTTGCGAGCTTAATGGCACTTGATGCGCATCTTCTGGCTTATTGGCGCGTTTTATATGTGTGGGTAGCTTTCTACGCTTTGCGAGTATCGTCCACATGGCGGAATCTAGGTCAAACTCAATCCATTCTGCATTATGTAACTCACTCGGTCGCACCATCACCAAAGGAATTAATTTTAATGCCTGCCTAACCACTACCGAACCATGATAGCCATCAATAGCCCTTAATAAATACCCTAGCTCTTCTGGGTCGGTAATGGCTGAAAAATGCTTTTTAACTCGCTTAGGTAAGATTAGCTGTAAGTTTATATCTTTGGCAGGGTTTCGCGGGGCTTTGCCATGCACCACCGCATAATCAAAAACTTGCTGTATAAAACCCTTAACGCGGGTCGCTGCATCTATTGCCCCGCGATCTGATACTTTCATAATGACAGGGATAATTTCGGGGGCTTCGATAGTCTTAGTCTCACGATCACCCAACCACGGATATACATCACGCTCTAAATAACTTTTTGTTCTTTTGTAGTGTGCTTCTGACCATTCAGATTGTTGGTGTGCCAGCCATACCTTTGCAATTTCTTGAAAGGTATTTTCTTGCAGTGATTTCTTTTCTATTTGTTTTTTCTGTGAAGGGTCTATTCCAGCCGATACCAGCTTTTTAGCTTCATCTTTGCTGGAGCGGGCTTCTGATAAACTGGTATCAGGGTATTCACCAATAGTATAGGTTTTCTGTTTTCCGTGAAGTCGGTAGTTATAACGCCAAACCTTTGAACCTGTTGTAAGCACTTCACAAAACAACCCTCCACCATCGCGCAAGCGGTATAGTTTATCCCGTGGCTTTGCATTCCTAACAGTAGGGTCTGAAAGCTTCTGTGTAGTGTATTTCTTCATAAATGCTGGTATGGAATTTTAGGAAAATCTTTCATACCAGCAAATATACCAGCATTTGAGATTGATACCAGCATTTTAAAGTGAATACCAAGATATTCAATATACGAAAAAACCCTTGTTTTTATTAGCTTTATAGGGTCTTTAGAATGTCTTGATATTTGAATTTGGTAGGCACGCTCGGACTCGAACCGAGGACCCTCGCCATGTCATGACGATGCTCTAACCAACTGAGCTACGCGCCTATATATTGTTTCAAACAATAAACTTAAAATGCACCGAAACGATGCATTTTAAACAGATCAGGAATATAACCTTAATTTTTTATTTTCACAAGATAGTTTAACTTTATTCTACCTGCCTTCTTATCCCCAAATAGATTCTTTTCTCTTCAAGGGTTCCCGCCCTATCCGCATAATTTCCTTTAGGTGGCGCTGTGAAACTGTGCTCTGATTCATCGCTTAGTTTTTCTGCCACTTTCCTTTTTGTACCTCCACCCGATAATCGTCGGCTACTGGGTGTATTTTCGGCTTTGCTTTTTCTCTTGTTTTTACTTTTGAGTACTGGCTTAACCTCCCCCTCAAAAGATCGGCTATTACTTTTTTTAAGGCCTTTTTTATTTTTAATTAGTGCTTTGGGCACATAACCATTAACTACATCTTTTTCAGAGCGCATCTTTTTTTCCTCATCTAAAGATGGGCAGGGCTTATCATTATAAAAGACCTTACCAGACTGATTTGTACATTTAAATATTTCAGCATTCACCGTTGTTATAGATGTTACCTGTACAAGTACTAAGCCCAGCAAGATATATTTATACACTTTTTGATATTTCAATTTCATAATCATCATTCTATCCACTTAGTTGTTCGGTGCATTCCAATAAATTGACTCTAAGCGACAAGCATCATAATCAGAAACTTGTCCAACAGCCTTACCTACTCGTATATCAATTCCGTGCTTACACGTCACACTAACAACGTTGCCGTCTTGATCTTTTTGTTCATTTTTAGTCATTTCATTAAAAACAATTTGTGGCTTTCCTGCGATCTCACCACGAATCACCTCTTTTGATATATCAACATCAGTAATATCAGCTTCGTCAGTTTCATTCTTTTCCTTTTTTAAGTTTAAACCTGGCTTTCCAGTAAGAATGTTAATTGCATAAAAACGCCCTTTTGTAATAGGTGCCGCACACGGGTTTACATTTTCTGTTGCTATTGCAGGCACTAAGGTTGTAAAGGCCACCACACCGTCAAATGTGATCGATTGTGCTAACACTTTCTCACCATCTGATGGCAAACTTAATGCCCAACCTTTTGTTTTTGTATCAAAATCAGTCTGTGTAACAACACCTTCTGCAGATATAGTGACTGACGCAAGATCCGAAACTGTTCTTGTTTCGTAATTGCTTGGCAAAGGCGAGTACGGAGAAGTCTCTTTGATTACAAAAAACTTATCATTAATCGATTTATCATTCGGATGCGCTCTAAAGCCACTACCAATTGATACTGTAAAAGCTGTTTTACCATTAGAATTCAGTGTTGCAACATCTGGCTCTGCATAAAACTTACGTGATTCTGTGCCTGTGTCCGCCAAATCTGCAAAGTGCGTCAATACAGATTTATCATCACCCTGCTTTTTCAAAGCCTCACTTAAGTCTAATCGCCATAAGTCACCACCAACATCAGCAAAGTACATCCGGTCAACTAGGCCATTTTTATTAACATCTAAAAGCTTTAATCCACCTGGAATACTATTCGTTAATAACGAATTTGACATGCTTGACCTTAAATCCCATAACAAATCACCCGATACAGCATCCAAAATATACACATTGTTGCCCATTGTAGTTGTTACATCAGCTTGCGCATTATTCAAGACAGTGGGCTCTCCCGCTTTATCACGGTCGTTAACCTCATCATAGCCGCCACTGACTATCACAACTTCTTTTCTATCTACACCGCCGGCTGAATTTTCAAAACCAACTCTTGCAACATAAGGAGGAGACCATGATTGACCCAATAATGACATACCCGTATCCGATGAAGTTTTTCTCCACAGACGTTTGATAGTAGGTGTCGAATCTGCCAGGCCGGTAATATCTAAGGCGTAATACGATCTTCCACCGCGACGTAAACCGAAATACAAGTACACTTTTTCATCGCCATCAACTTCTCTATTACCATTAGCATCATCATGCCAGTAGGTCATTGACCCATCAATGCCATATTTATGGTCAACCGCTGTTCCTTCATCAGTAAATTGTATATCAATATTTTTGAGTAGCTCACTTGGCATAAAGGCAAAGACTTCTTCACCTGTTACGGTATCAAAAGCATGCAAATAACCTTCATTGGTTGCAGCAAGAATATATTGTTTTTTACCCGTACCATCTGCAGCTCCATTCTGATAAGTAATAACCACAGGTTCTGAGTGCAACATATCCCCCATGTGTTTACGCGGGTAACCTTTTGGCGTTGCATTGCTATCATAAAAGCCACCGTCCCAACCGCGAATAAAGTTAATCATGCGGCGACGTTTAGTTATCTTTGCAGCTTCACTTAAACCTTGATTATCAATACCCAATAGGGTTGATGTAATTGCTGTGTTTTCATCTGTTAACTTATAGTCGTTACCGCTGGTTGTTAACGCACATTCAGCTGAATCACTGCAACCCACATCCGTTAAGACAACGCGCCCTAAAGGGTTAATTTTTTCAGCCACACCACCCGCTAATACATTTGTTCCATCAGGTGTTGTTGTATTTGCATCCTTTGAAGACCAATAATCCAAAGCATCTTCAGTAAAGGCTCCATAAGTACCCACAGCAGTTTTGTCATTTTTGCCTTTTATTAACCGCTGATCTGTACTGGCATCATCCACAAGTGCAAACTTCTTAAGGTTACCACTCCATGTTGGTGTAGCCCTGCGATCAAATACAGGGATGTAAATATCCTTTTCATGCTCCAAGCCATTTTTCACGTTTACGCTGTAACCTGGGGATGCAAGTGTGCCAGAGGACTCGGCAATCGTTTCAAAAATATTACGGAAAGCACTCTTTAACTGCGCTTTATTATCTGCGGTATAATAACCACCATCACCCTCAATGGTTTCCAAACTCCGTAAGTACTCTTCTGCACCCGATTCTAAGCCTGAACCAAAACCAATAACAAAGGTTTTAATGGTTTGCACTCTTTCTACAGGTTCATTACTTCCGCGCCCTACGGTATCGGGTATTTGATCTTCCGTTGCTAAATATTGAGTAATCTCTCGACCACAAGTACCTGATGCTAGTCTCGTTACAGAAGTATCAGAATTTTCACCGTTACCCGTCAAACAGCTTGGAATTGCTGCTGATAATTCACTAGCAGAAGTATTCATTAGCTCACTTGCAAATGGGCCAAGACTCTCACCCCAAGTTGAATCACTCGCTTTATAGTATGTGGGGGCACCATCAGACATTAATACCATATAGTTACCCTGACATTCACTTGTGATAGGGCTTTTGTAGTGTGCATCTGCGATAGCATCCCGACCCACTACATCTACCCGTGAAGGCATTTCAGCACCACCAAAATAACTCGCGGGGTGTGAACCAGGGCTTTCTAAAGATTCGGTATTATTTTTATTCTTACCGTGATGCATCTGCTCGCCTCTAAAATAAAGCGCAGCTTCATAAAGTGCATCAACTATTGGCGTTCCGCCTTCTGCTTGCCATGTATCAGCTACATCAGCAATAAACTCGCGAACATTCTTACTACCAGGCTCAGGAAGACTATCTCGATCCTTATACATACCAATAAAATTACTTGCTTGCGCATAAATTGGTGATACCGGAAATACAACCCCTCCTACATAGTTAGTACGTGCATCATTATCATCACCATGGTTATATTCATTCATGCCTGAATATTTCATTAAGCCTACATTAGTATTAGGCGCATCAACCAATACTTCTCTTAACGCTTCTTGCATTAACTGCAAACGGGTAGCGACACGCGTTGTTGTGGTACTACCACCTGTTGTGGTTGAACCTGAAGTAGCGCCAACAACTTGGTATTCAACATGTAGCGTAGGTGCGCCTGAGCCTGCATCCATCGCTTTGGCAATACGGTCACCGGTACTACCGAACAACCTAAAAGTAAGTGCTTCTGCAGCCTCACGATCAACAAGCTGTTGAATCATTTGCGTTAGATCTGGGGTTCTTTCTGCATATGTGGCGGAACCTGTTGTCCAAGCACCAGGCTGCCAGTCACGTTGTGTACTGCCCGTTTCAAAACTGCGACCTTGTCTTATGCCGGGATTAGTTCCCCCAAAGGTAACAGAATTCCCTGTATTTTCAATTTGTATGTTTATATCAGCCTCTGCACTTGAGCTAGTCGCTGCTGTAAATTGAATATACGCATTTGTAATTACCGAATTTACAGGTATTGGATTCGACAATGCAAAACGTAAGCCAACTATTTGATCACTATTAAATGATAGATTTATCTCATCTGTCACTACTGATTGCCTAACTGCTGTAAAAGCTTGCTCTGCATCTTCATAACTGTTACGAGTATAAGCAAAAATATCAGCATTTCTAGTTGATATTACTTCCCTCCACTCCCAACAACCCCGCCAAAGTCCTCTCCGGTCCTGCCAACACCTATCATTCCAATATTGTTCCCAATCAGCATAATCATAGGTATATTCAATATATAATTCTGGCGAATAGTCTATATTATAATCAAAAGAGTAAGCATTACGCTCACCACTGTTAGTCACAAACCTAAAGGCCAAACTATCATCATAGCTACTCCCGTTGACGCGCTGACCCCAGTCACTTCGATTGACCACTTTCTGTACGAGGCTTGTTACATCAACCGAATCATAAGTAGCCCCCCCCGCATTCCATGCAGAATTAATATCCCAACGAACGCTATCAGAAGTCCATGATCGTTCTGAAATTTTAGGGAAGTAAGAATGGAAGTAATAGTTTTTATAATTTGTGTTAGATCCATATTCACTATCAGCATATTCAGCAGCTCTATCTTCAATACTAATATCAATAGAAGTATTCACACTATCATTACTTGACGAAAAAAATCTTAAGTAGGCTCGCCGAATATGCGCACCTTGGGGCAGTTCTTGCTCTCCAAAATGAAAACGTGTTGCAACAACGTTATCAGGCCTAAAGTTTAGTTCACTATCATCAGTCACTTGTACTCCTGCAGTAGGTGCACCGGGATCGACCATAAGCTGCGTAGCATCATCCGTACTGTCTGTCACTGACTGGTCAAATTCACCCAGTGTACCGCCTGATGTCGTCGTTGCGCCACCATCGGTCGTTGTGGTTACAATTTGTTGCTTCATACTACCCGATACATCCATAATAAATAATAGGTTATTACTAATATTCTCGGTGGAGAACACCTCCGTATCATCAGCATTTACAGTTACTGCAGATGCAACTAGCGATACAAATGCCCATGTTTTTAAAGTACTTTTTAACTGGTTTATGTGTGTTTTATTCATGGTGCTACCTATTATTTTCATTTTAACGTATTTGGTTTTTACTCTAGCTCTTTGCATCTACCGGCAAATTAAACAGTTTGGGGATGTAGGCGGTACTTCTTTACCTGCACCACGGTGACTTTCTTCTCTTGCTCCACCTGTGACTGAGCGCGTGGATACGCCAAAGTCAAAAAGCTTACACGGGCCACCGATAGATACGGCTAAGCCATTTATTCCTTTACAGGTGTAAGGAGAAAGCTTGGTAATAGTTTCGGTTTTTAATGAGTCATGCCCTGCTGCATATTCATCATTATTATCAAACAAAGTATCATCGAGTAGTACAGGCATTAGCTGTACGGGAGTTGTAAATTTATAAAGATCACTTTGAGTGGTTTGAAACAGTTTCATTTTTGTTTGTTCATTACCTGCTACTAAAGCTTCAATGGATGACATCTTTGTGGCTGTTACTCCAATAACTGTCATTACCATGAGTAAACCTAACGACGTTAATAATGTCGCTCCTCGTTGTTTGTGTTGAAACTTTAGTGTATTCATATCAAAAGTCCCTTTGGGCTCGGTTAGGTAAGTTTATTGTCGTGGTATACACTTTATACAGTCGATGATCACTTGCAGGCTTTGTGATTGTCTTATCGAGTAATGTAAATGTACGTGAACGCGCGTTCTCAAGAACATTGCTATTACTTGAGCCCACTAAAAGCGCTATCTGTACTGATATCACAGACTCCCAATTACTGCCCACCTGTGTGGCCGTTTTAAATGATAAATGCCCGCCTACACCATTAAGTACACCGTAACGAATCTGCATATTATCTATATTATCGGCAATAGCTAATGGAGCAGAGCTCGGTGATCGTGAGCCATAGCACATTAATTGCTTTGGCTTTCCTGTGTTTTGTTTTATAAAAAAGGCACTGTATAGCTTTGCTTCAAAAGGGTTGTGCACACCGACGGTTGCATCAGCACTGCAAGCAACTTGACGTGCAATGTCATTGGCTTGTGTTGAAGCACTGGTTTGGTAGGCTCGGTTGATTGAATTTGCGACATAGGTATTTGTCACATTGGCTATGGTTCCACAATCTGTAAAAACAGGGCCTGTGTTGGGGTTATCTGGTCGTGCTACAACAGTAATTATATCGCCTGTGGATCCATCAGCTGCGCCGTCTTTAGTATAGCCTGCCAATTCAGAAGGTGGTTTAGTCAAGCCGCTTATTGGGGTTCCATCAGTTGCGGTTGAACCACTAATAATTAACTTTTGGCCGTCTCTACATGTTGCATTTGGGATAGTAGCGCCTGAAAAGAATGGTTTATCTAAGGGTATGTAGTTTGTACTAGAATATCCTGCATGTTGTATGCTTTGCCTTAAAGCCTCTAGTGCAACGCGCGCATTAGCTTCAATATCACTCAGTTCTGAACGTGTTTTATCGCCTTCCTTACTGCCAAGGTACATCGACATTAAACCACCAATTAAGAACAGGCTCATCGTCATAGAAACCAATAGTTCTATTAAGGTAAAGCCTTGCTCTTTATAATTTTGCTGGGTTAGTTTTTTCATTATCATTATTTTCTTGTAGTGTTGCATTTAAGGTGTAACCTTAAGTTCAACACTTCTAATATGATTATCATTATCATTGTTTACATCAGCAATACTGCGATCTTCTGACTTATCTTTTTTTACTTTCCATGTTATTTTTATAGTGTGCTCTTGCCTAAAACCCGAAGCACTACCCGCAGTACTACAATCACCAGCAGGGCATTGAATTGTTAATGTACTGCCAACAACAGCCTGAGAAAGTCTGAGTGCAACACGATATTTGTCATAAGTTGCTAGTTCCGTGCTACTGCAGCTTGTCGTGCCTTCACAAATTTTAGGTATTGGTGTTAAGGCTACGGCATTCGTATTAAGGTAATCTCCGTTATCCACCGCGTCTAAATTTGCGCGCATACTATCGGCAAGATCCATCATTAACAGACTAGCTTCATGGCGAAAATGTGCTTCATTTCCACCATTGATTGCAATCATTTTTAAACCAGCTAAACCCATCATGCCCACTGACATAATAACCAAGGATATGAGTATTTCTAGTAAAGAAAATCCGCTATTTTTTGAGGGTACTTTATTCATTCATATTTACCTTGGGCAAAATCAAGTAGATAACCACTTATATTTTTCTAACCCAAACACTACTTATTTTTATAATATTCGCCAAATATACCGCTTTTCGGTTAACTTACAAAGTTAATCAGAATTTTTCAGATAAACGGTAATTTATACGGTTGGGAAGCTTTAACTATTGTTGATATGAATGCATAAATTGAGTTGTTATAGCTTTTATAATTCAGCCAGAAATCAGCTACCTGATAGTTGATCATCGCGCACTTTAGGGTTAAAAAAACCATCAGCCCAATCTGCATCAGCTTCATTGCCTTTGCTGTCGATAAGAGGGAAGTCAGAATCATTCCAACCTTTTACGCCCGTTTTGAGCGAGGTTATATTGTTATAACCCAGCGCCATCATGGTTTGACCCGCTAGCACACTACGGTTGCCGGATCGGCAAATGACCAGAATTGGTTGATCACGTGCATTAACTAACTCGGGAATGGTTTCTGCATAATTCCACTCACAAGCCTGCTCTAAAATACCCCGTGGCGTATGAATACTGTTTTGAATGTGTGCGCCCTCGAATTCTTCAGGCTCTCGAATATCTAATAAAATCGCGTTTGGATTTTCTGCTTGAAAATCCTCTACATCCCATGGGAATATTTCTTTTACGCCTTGAGTAAGCGCATCAGCTATTAGATCGTTAAATGTTTTAGCCATTTTTTGGGTCTCGGTGTTTTAGAATTCCATTATAATATTTTGCCCACCATTCATCCAACATTTTAAAGCGTCAATCTCATACGCAGGTCAATAATTAAGCAAAGTCTTTTGCCTAGGTAATTTACAGACTATCCTTTCTTAACATTCTATCAAATGAGACCTTGCACAAAAATATAGCAAAAGAAATTAAGTCATTTCTATTTCTACTTTCGTGCAAAAAATCATATATACATGACCATCTGAATTAGTGGTTTAACCCAAAAAGAACGATACTTATGACTAAACAAAACACCAGCACCATTTTTTCAAACCGTAAAGAAGTTCTCTTAAATGATAACGGAGAACCTCATATTATTCGTTATATCCTATGGGGGAAAAAAGGTGGTCTAAATCAAAAGTATCATGGTCGTGGGCTTTATTTACAAAAAATAATTACTTCTGATACTACGAAATATTTATATGACCACCCTTGGCGCTGGGGTCGATTTGTTTTATGGGGGCGTTTTATGGAAAAAACACAAAATAAAGCAAGCCCTATCGTACATTCTAACCAAGTAGGCGCATTTCACTTAAAACTACTTGTTTCTAGTCGGTTTGCACATACCATTGAATTATTGGATAACAAGCCCGTGTGGATGTTATTTTGGCACGGTCGCGCTAGGAACCAATGGGGATTTTGGGTTGCACATAAAAAAATAAGCTGGCGTGAATACTTGGGAATAAAAAGTAGTAACGAAATGACCCAAGATTAAACACTGTGGTAAGGATTTTTTTTAACCTTGCTACTAAACTTCTCGTTTTGGGGGCATTGTCTTGGGGGTCTTTTTCACCCCATGCTCTACCGCCATTACTGCTGCCGTAATTCGTGAACTGATATTAAGCTTTCTTAAAATAGCTTTTACATGTAGTTTAACAGTCCCATCTGAAATACCTAAGTTTCTAGCAATCACTTTATTGCTTTGGCCTTCGGCTAAAAGCTTTAATATTTCAAACTCTCGTGGTGTTAAAACAGCAAAGGGATCTTCTTTTTCTTTTTTTGGTTGTGATTCTGCTTGAACTGCACTGGCTAGTACGGTTGCTAAATCAGGTGCTACTACGGTTTTACCGAGCATTATATCTTGCAATGCAACCACGAGATCATCGGGATCCATATCTTTTAAAAGATAACCTTGAGCACCATTGCGTAACGCACCGACTAGGTCTTTTTCTTCACTACTTGTAGTTAGCATGGCTACGGGTAGCTTAGGCTGAGCTTCTTTAAGTTTTTTTAATACGCTAATGCCATCCATTTCAGGCATTCGCATATCCAACAAAACGACGTCTAAGTCTTCTGCTTGAGCTATTTTCAACCCCTCTGAACCACTACCAACCGCTGCAACGACTTCAATTTTACGGCGGGTTAATAAATCTCGTAAGCCAGCACGAAATAATGTGTGATCGTCAATTAGTAGTATTTTTTCATTCATAATGTTTTATAGCTTTTCATGTGGAGTCATGTTTCTAAATAAGTGGGGTATTGACAGACTCAGAAGGTAATTGGGCGTCATGTTTCTGACGGTTTTTTAATTTACTCAATGCCTCGGAAGTGACATTAACATGAGTCTTTACATCAAAACTTAGTTGTACCAGCGTACCTTCACCATCATCTGATTCAAAAAGAATTTCACCTTTTATTCGCTCAGCACGCTCTCGCATTATTGAAAGCCCAAGGTGTTCACCGGTTTTGCTGTCTGGGCCTAGTGGCTGCGTAGGCAAACCAATCCCATCATCTTCCACCAGCACACTACAGTGACCTTCTTCAGTACTGCTCATTAAGATTCGAATATTTTTTGCTTCTGCATGCTTTTTAATATTCGCCAATGCTTCTTGAACGATACGAACCACTTCTATTTCTATATCTCGCGGTAAGTTTTCTAAATCCCAGTTATGGTAAAAGAACACATCCGCATTTGTCTCTTGTCGAAAACGCTGAGTTAAGCGCTCTACTGCTCGTACAACACCCTTGCCATCAATAGGCGCTCTAAAATCGGTTATTAAACTTCGAAGTTCGGCATAAGCATCATCAATCGTAGATTCCAATCCTTCAAGTTCATGCCAGATGACTTCTTCGTTACCTTGATTCATTGAGTCATCAAACAAACGTACTTTAAAACGCAGACTTGCTAGAGTTTGCGCTAATGAGTCGTGCAACTCATGTGCCATCCGTGTACGCTCTTCTATGATGGATAAGGTTCGAGCATCTTCTTCTACGCCTGCTTGCTCAATGGCCATACCTAAATGTTTGCCAATACTAATTAATAGTTCATGCTCACCTTCTAAAAACTCATGTTCTTTGCGTTGTATAAAGAGATTATAAACGCCTAATGTTTTACCACGATACTGCAAGGGTATAGCCAACATTTCGATATCTTTATCATTAGCAAAAAAACTACTACCCACAATGAGGCCACACTTAGCGACATTGCTATTAATCATCACACGGGTATCGTTAAGTGCTTTACCGCACAAGCAGTTAGGTGCAGGCAAAAGCTCTTCTTTTTTCACGATTTCATCACTCAAACCGATACTGGCAACCAAACGCATTTGATCATCTTTACCCAATAAACGCACTGTTGCTGCCTCGGCGTGAACAACGTCCGTTAGGGTGTGTAAAAAACGTTGTAATAAATCTTCTAAACTGTGTGACTGATTGATACAGGATGCGACATCATAAAGCACACTAAGGTAATATTTTTTTTGCTCAATATGGCGCGCTTGACGCGATAGCCGTTGTTGCTGAAGTTGTGATAATGATTCATAGTCCTCTGCAATGGCGTTTATGTGCTCTCTAATGCCTTTAGAGGGACACCGCTCTGACCGAACTAACATTCTCGTCGTGGTATCACCTTGCAAAAGTTGACTTGCCCAGACTGATAAATCTTTACTAAATAAACTGAATTGGCGCCACATCCAATAAAAAAGTAAAACCACTCCCAAGCCTGCAGATAGCCACAGTACAGTCATTAAAGGTGCTAGCCAGCTAGGATTTTCTTCATTATTTATGGCCCAAAAATAGGTTGCGCCTATTGATACGAAAACTGTTAAGAGTAAAAATAGAAATATTCGTGCAGCCCAAGGGAATACGATTAACTCTTGCTTGTCTAAACTACGCTGTAAATACGTGGTGTTTTGTTGTGACGGCTGACTACTATTTTCATTATCATAAGCAAGCGCGGTATCAGTAGCACTCTTTGTAAGAGAGTCTTCTAGTGGCTTAAACGTTATAGGTGCTGCATTTGCTTCTGACATATATTCTTAGTCTTCTATCGGAGGTTTATAACTCGGATCATTTGGATTTAAAAAGACAATTTCATGCGTACCGTCTATTTCTACATAATCCATCGTCATACCTGTAATCAAAGGTATGCTTGCAGCATCAACAACCAACTGAATATTTTTTTCAGTGAATGTTTTATCGGTTTTGTTTTCATGATCATCAAAACCCATGCTGTAATGAAATGAGCCATCAGGCATGACCTTTATGGCAATACGAAGTGGTAATTTTTCTTCACCCATTTGCTCTAATGAAATCGCTACTTGCTTAGCAGCGGCATCTGAAATTTTAATCATTTTTTAATCCTTTACGATATTGTGTTCTAAAGACTTTCTGCTTAACTTAAACCTAAATCCGTAACTTCACTACGGAACTGCATGTAATCCACATTGAAGTCATGAATTAAGGTTGAATCTACAACATGAAACAGTTTATTACTTGTTTTTATGGATAAACTCGACAAAACGCTGCACCCAATGGAAGCTCTCTGTATCACGCATATGTGCATAGGTAGCTAATAAATTTTTGTAAACCCAACCATCATATTCACCCGTTATACCGACACCACGTTGCACTTTGTAGGCAAATTTACCTTTTTTAGTGAGCATATCAATTTCCGTATTTTCTAAATGCGAATAATGAAACTCGTGTGCTTTAATTATTTTTAGCGGTTGCTCGTTATTAAGTGCAACCTGCCAAAGGTTATCTGCTGTTTCTTGTAACTCAACATAGCCGCGACCCTGCGGCGTTGCATTCATCTTAGCATCTGCTGGAATAATACCAACCATTGGTACTGATTGCCCATTCCAATGTAAACTTTGTGACAAATACATCAAGCCACCACATTCAGCGTAAGTGGGTAGACCTTCCTCAATTGCTTTTTTAATGTGATAACGCATCGAGGTATTATCTGCTAAGGCTTGCATTTGTGTTTCTGGAAAACCACCTCCGATAAATAAACCATCTAAATTTTCTGGGAGTTTTTCGTCGTGTAAGGTATTAATCGTTACCAACTCAACCCCCAAGTCACGAAAAGCCTGCTTATCACTTTCGTAATAAAAACCAAAAGCTGGGTCTTCACAAATGCCTACCCGAAGCGTGTTTTTAAGGGGTATCTTTAAGCTGTGATTTTTTTCTTGATAACCGGAAGGCTCTAACTCGGGTGATCTATTCGAAATCGCCAATAATGCTTCTAAATCAACAGAGTCTGCAACAACGTTGGCAATATCATCAATTTTTTGTACTGCATCTTGCGACTCATTGCTGGGCATTAAGCCTAGATGCCTTTCGTCTATTTGTAACAAATGATTAGTTTTTACAACGCCAAGCACGGGTATATCAGTATATTCTTGCGTAACCGCACGTAACTTTTGCTCGTGACGACCGCCACTCGACAAGTTATAAATAACCCCAGTGATATCCACATCTTCATCAAAGGCCTGATAACCTTGCAACAGCGGTGCAACACCCCGCGTTACGCCACGCGTATCAATCACTAACACCACGGGGCTTTGAGTCAATTTTGCCATTGCCGCATTACTGTCAGAACCATCAAGTGCAACACCATCGTAAAGGCCTTTATTACCTTCAGTGATGCTGATATCAGCACCTTCACCGTAGCGCACTAAGTAGTCCGTTATTTCACAGTCAGACATGGTATTAAAATCAAGATTGTGGCAAGCTCGTTGACTAGCACGCGTTAGCCACAAAGGGTCGATATAATCAGGACCTTTTTTAAATGATTGCACCTTAAACCCCTGTTTATTTAATGCCGCGCACAAACCTATCGATAAGGTTGTTTTACCTGATGACTTATGCGCTGCAGAAATGTAAATACGTGGGATTAACATGCGTTTAATAATAATTGATTATATTTGAAAGAACAGAATGAAGCCTGTATTTATATGCATTTTGATTACTTTTCTGATAAAGCACACCCCTCAAACTGAATGCCCGACCAGCCTGTTTTCATAAAGTTACGGATATTTTGGTGATTATCTTCCTCAGGATGCTGTAAAACATCCTCGCGATAGTACGCTCCAAAACAAGCCAATGTTTGCTCTTGCGTCAATTGATGTAAATCAGCGAATGAAAATAATTTACATGAGCCATCATTTTGCCCTGCTTTATTAAGCAAGTTACCGTTACTAAATTCGGTGGGGGTAAAGTCGTACTTGCCATCAATAACGCTAATTAAATCTTTAAAATCAATCATTTCAGGTCTGTTTTTAAGCATTTCTAAGAAATTTTCTAGGTTCATATTATCACTCTACTGTTAATCCTATCACTGAAATTTGTCGACCATAATCAGGCAATTTTTGATGCGAATTGCGTCGGTAACTAAAAAACTCATCACTACGTTGATAAGTATCTAAACCAATATCCGATACCTCTATGCAACTACGCGCGCACTGCTTTAACAAATAAGCAGGTAGGTCAAAAAAAACCTTACCCTCATTATGCAGTAAAAACTCATTAACGTTAAAATCACTCATTGAGCTAAGTTCATTAATAAAGTCTTCTTGCACTTCATAAGCAGCTTGATGTATCGTCGGGCCAATACTAGCCATAATTTTTTCGCGTTGAGCGCCTAGCTCAAGCATTTTTCCTATAACAGACTCTATAATCCCACTCACCGCTCCACGCCACCCTGCATGCGCTGCGGCGATTACTTTGCCATCACTCGAAGCGAATAAAACTGGCGTACAATCAGCGCCTAAAACACTCAAAGCAACACCCTTTTGGGTGGTAATTAACGCATCACCATCTGGAAAGTCCTTATCTCTCGCGGATTTAATCTGATGAACCTGTTTACTATGGATCTGATTTACGCCAAATAGCTTTACATCGCTCATCCCTAATGCTGCCATAACGCGTTGCCTATTCTCGGCCACATTGTCAGGCTTATCATCCGAGCTAGGACTGCAATTTAGAGAGCTATAAACTCCCGTAGAGACACCACCATTTTTTGTAAAAAAACCATGCTGCACCCCTTTAATATTGGCTATAACGGAATCTTGTTTGAAATTAATTTCGCCCATCATTGCTATCCATTACTCTACGGTTGTTTAAATCAATTTTTGCCTTCTCTCTAAGTTCTTTTAATAGTTTTTTATTGGCATAACCATCACCAGCTAGACCTTGCTCTAATTGCCATGTGCGGATTGCTTCTCGTGTTTTCGCGCCCATTTTTCCATCATTGGGCCCAGGATCATGCCCATTAAGGCTAAGGCGTAACTGAATTTCTTCGATATCATAATAACTAAGTGCTTTATCTTCTCGCGGCCAAGCGGTTTGAATCCCTTCACCACCCGCTAACAAACGACTTAGTTGCGCCACACCAAGAGCATAGCTGGACGAATTATTATAGCGTTTAATAATATGAAAATTATGAGTAACTAAAAAGACAGGTCCAAAGCGCCCTGCAGGAATAAACAAACTGGCTAAGCGCTGAATATAAGGGAAAGGCCGTGCATTAATGCTATTTACTTCAAGTTCTTTCCATTGTAAAAAACGTAATTCGTAAGAAGACGTATTGAGTTTCCAATCAAAATCATTTGGTAGTCTGACTTCAACCCCCCAGTCTTCATCTTTTCGCCAGCCTGATTCAGACAAGAAATTTGCGATTGAAGCAAAAACATCTGGAAGAGAAGTCCAAATATCAACCTTTCCATCCTCATTATAATCAACCGCATATTTCCGATAGGAGCTTGGCATAAACTGCGCTTGACCCATTGCTCCCGCCCATGAACCGACTAATTTGTCCGGTTGTAGTTTTTGATCTTGGATAATCTTCAAGGCCTCTAATAACTCTGTTTGAGCAAATTCAGAACGCTTGCCATGATGCGCTAAAGTCGCCAACGAACGTATCACACTTTTACTACCATAATTTCGACCAAAATCACTTTCCATCGCCCAAATTGCTACAATTGTTTCACGCTGTACGCCATATTTTTGCTCTATTTCATCAAATAGCTTTTTATATTTTTTTAATAACTGACTACCTTTTTTTAGGCGCTGTTTAGAAATCGCATTATCAAGATATTCCCAAATATTACGCGTGAATTCTGGTTGGCTAGCATCTAATTTTAAAACCTCATAATCAGGCTTTAAATCCTCTAAAGCTGCCTTAATGACTTTAGGGTTTATGTCGTTTTGCATCGCCAGCTCTTTAAATGCTTGCTTCCATTGCTCAAAAGACTGTGGAATAACCAATTTTTCAATTAAAGTGTCTGTTTTTTTATTATTTTCTTTGTTAACTTCAATTTTTTCCGCACCAAGCTCTGCCTCCAGTATAACGTTAAAAACCGTCATGGCTAACACTGCAATAAAATAGTATAAATTCTTGTTAACGCCCATATTTCAATCGTAATAAAATTAACCTTGCGGCTTCGACATACAACGAGTCACGTATTTGCTGCTCTTCTTTTACCTTTCCTAGTGCAAAATCAGCGTTATACAGGAAGGTTTTATCAAGATTAATTCGCTGTCGAGTAAAAGACCTTTTGCTATTTTTTGAACCAAACAAAACATCGTAGTTAAACTTCAAAGAAATCAGGTAAATTCTTGCTTTACGTTCTTTATTATAGGCAACAATACGTTTATCTTCTCGTAGATTGATTAAGCGAATTTTAGTCTTGGATTGCGCACTAAGCTGACCACCTGACTCTTGTATTGCACTTTCCAAGGCTTTACGCAAACCACTTTCTATTGGCTCTCCGATAACTTGAAGTTGCTGAAATTCAGCTGCTAAAGGGGTGTTTTTGCGTAACTGAAAACTACAACCTTGTAGCATAACCACCAGACAAGTGGATAAAATCATTAATGCAGTTATTTTTTTAAGCATAAATTCTTTTAAGATAATCAAACTAATTAGCCACGATATTAACTAAACGCCCTTTTACAACAATGACTTTTCGCACCGTTTTATCCGCAATAAATTGAGCAACATTTTCATTTTCTAATGCTAGGCTTTCAATAGTTTTATCATCTGCATCAACATCAACATCAACTTTTCCACGAAGTTTTCCATTAACTTGAATCATCATTTGAATATTAGATTGTTCCAAAGCATCTTCAGCAATTTCAGGCCAAGCCTGATCCATTACCAATCCTTCTTTACCCAACATCAACCACAACTCTTGAGCAACATGAGGCATAACAGGCGATAGCATTAAAACAATGGACTCCAATGCTTCTTGGCGAATTGCTTCGGCTACTACACCGTCTTCATGGTATTTTGATAGCTGATTGATAAGTTCCATATTTGCAGCAATTGCGGTATTAAAAGTAAAACGACGCGACATGTCATCCGTTACTTTTTGTAGCGTACTATATACTTTACGGCGTAATTCTTGCTGAGGATTTGTTAACTTATCAACATCTAAATTAGTATTGGGGGCTGACTTAACATGCTCGTAAACTTGTCGCCATAAGCGCTTAATAAACCGATTTGCACCCTCGACACCCGTATCTGACCACTCCATGGATTGATCAGGTGGTGCGGCAAACATGGAAAAAACACGCAAGGTATCAGCACCATATTTTTCAATAAGTTCAGCGGGATCAACACCATTATTCTTAGATTTTGACATTTTGCTCATGCCATCGGTGCTCAGATTTCGACCCTGAGCATCTGTCATTTTGGTAACTTTTCCTTTGCTGTTTGTTTCAAGTTTAACGTCTTTTGGTGCAACCCATTCTTGCCCACCCGCATCATTTTCATAGTAAAACGTATCAGCTAACACCATCCCTTGTGTCAGTAGTTTGGTAAAGGGCTCGTCGCACTCAATGAGACCTTCATCACGCATAAGCTTATTAAAGAAACGCGCATAAAGCAGATGTAATACTGCATGTTCGATACCACCGATATACTGATCAACAGGTAGCCAATAGTCAGCACGTTTGTCCAGCATAGATTGATCATTACCGGGGCCGGTGTAACGCGCGTAATACCATGATGATTCAAAGAAGGTATCAAAGGTATCCGTTTCACGTGTTGCATCCTTGCCACATTTTGGGCAACTTGTTTCATAAAACTCTGGCATCTTTTTAATCGGGGAGGAGCCTGATTCATCAAACTCGATATCGGTGGGTAGCTCGACCGGTAAATCGTCATCAGGAACAGCCACCGCACCACAATCATCACAATAAATAATCGGAATTGGGCAACCCCAATAGCGTTGACGAGAAACCCCCCAATCACGCAAACGATAGTTGATTGTTTTGCGACCTTTTTTTGCTTCTTGTAAAAAACCGGCAATCGCATCAACCGCCTCTTGCGAACTTAAACCGCTAAACTCCCCAGAGTTAATTAATAAACCCTTTTCGGTGTAAGCACCCTCTTGTATATTTAGGCTATTGGCAACCGTGTCATTTGCCGAGGTTATCACTTGTTGAATGGGTAGTTTATAGGTTTTAGCGAAATCCCAATCACGCTCATCATGAGCGGGTACAGCCATCACAGCGCCCGACCCATAACTCATTAATACAAAATTCGCCACCCAAATAGGCACACTTTCGCCCGAAATCGGGTGGATCGCGTTAACACCAGTGGCGATACCTTTTTTATCCATCGTTGCCATTTCAGCTTCAGTCGCTTTAAGGCTTTTACATTCTTCGATAAACGTTTGGAGCTCAGGGTTTTCTACAGCTGCTCGCTCTGCCAAGGGATGCTGTGGTGCTACCGCTAAATAAGTAACCCCCATTAAAGTATCTGGTCTTGTGGTGAAAACACTTAGTGCTTCGTCACTGTGTTCAAGGCCGAATTCAAGTTCCACACCTTCTGAACGCCCTATCCAGTTCTCTTGCATGGTGCGCACTTGTTGTGGCCATTCTTCTAATTTACGAACATCTTCTAACAACTCATCAGCATAAGCAGTGATTTTTAAAAACCATTGATCAATCTCTCGTTGTTCTACAACCGCACCAGAACGCCAACCACGCCCATCAACCACTTGTTCATTCGCCAATACTGTTTGGTCTACAGGATCCCAATTTACATTTGATTTTTTACGATATACCAAGCCTTTTTCAAACAGCTTTAAGAAAAACCATTGCTCCCAACGATAATAATCTGGCTTGCACGTAGCTAACTCGCGTGACCAGTCATAGGCAAAACCCATAGTTTTAAGTTGTCCACGCATATCGGCAATATTGTCATCAGTCCACTTTGCAGGGGGGACGTTATTTTTAATTGCAGCATTTTCAGCCGGCAAGCCAAAGGCATCCCAACCCATCGGTTGAAGCACATTTTTACCTTGCATTCGCTGGAATCGAGAAATAACATCACCAATGGTGTAGTTTCGCACATGCCCCATATGCAGTTTTCCACTCGGATAGGGAAACATTGAAAGGCAGTAAAACTTTTCTTTATCGGGATCTTCGGTGACTTCGAAAGACTTATTATCTTCCCAAAGCTTTTGCACACTCGGCTCAATAGTCGTATGGCTGTAAAACTCTTGCAGGGCATTCATATCTTGAGGGAATTTATCTGACATAGCTTATCGGTATCATTAATGGCTAAACGCGCCAATATTATCTGGGAACTGAAGAATACCGAGGATTATTAAAAGTGGCTACTTTTTCCGTACAATAAAAAATATCTTTTTTTATTCGAATACCTTCTATCCCCCGTCTATCAACAGATATCCAGCATAATAAAAAATCACTATATTAATTTTTGCTAATAAAGTAATATTCGCACCTTTAAAAACTTTATTGGATTCTTTTATGCAAAAGCTAGGCACAACACTTTCGTCATTTATTATTGATGAACAACGTAAACTTGGCAATAAAGCCAGTGGTGAGTTCACCGGTCTTCTTAATGACATTACCATTGCTTGTAAGGGTATTGCTAACCTCGTTAATATGGGTGACTTAGCCGATGTACTCGGTGCGACAGAGAGTGAAAACTCAATGGGTGACGTGCAAAAAAAGATGGACTTGATTGCCAATGATCTTTTTATTGATGCTTTAGAAAATAACGGCCACTGTGCTGGCATGGCATCCGAAGAGCTTGATGAAGTACTGACATTACCTGATGGCAAACCACGAGGAAATTACCTTGTGACCTTCGACCCTTTAGATGGCTCTTCTAATATGGATATCAATATGGATGTAGGTGCGATTTTCTCTGTTTTAAAAGCACCAAAAGGTAAGGAAAATCCAACTGCAGAAGATTTTGCAAAGCCAGGTACTGAGCAAGTTGCCGCGGGTTACTGTTTATACGGCCCTTCTAGCATGATGGTTTTAACCACTGGAACTGGCGTTAATGGTTTCACGCTATGTACGTCTATCGGTGAATTTATCCTCACCCATCCTGATATGAAAATTCCTGAAGAAACTGCTGAATTTGCGATTAATGCATCAAATCAACGCTTCTGGGAACCCGCTGTTCAAGAATATATTGCAGATTGTATTCAAGGCGAGGAAGGCAAACTAGGTAAACGTTATAATATGCGCTGGGTTGCGGCGATGGTGGGCGAGATTCACCGAATCCTTTGTCGCGGTGGCGTTTTCTTATATCCAATTGATGAGCGCAACCGTGACGTAGGTGGCAAGCTTCGTTTACTATACGAAGGCAACCCAATGGCGATGATTGTTGAGCAGGCTGGCGGCGCCGCCGATACTGGTTATGGTCGCATCATGGAAGTTCAACCTAATGGCGACCCACATCAACGAGTACCTGTGATCATGGGTTCTAAGAACGAAGTTGAAAAGATTTTGAGTTACCACAAAAGCTAATTTTTACTTAAGTAACAACAAATAACAAAGCCTCACATTGTGAGGCTTTGTTCGTTATAGAATTAAGGAATCTAAACATCAGACAACACCGTTATGAAATAAGCACCCTCTCAATCATCAGCTGCACGCTACAATCTCCCCGAAACTCATTCACCTCTAGCTTATATAACAAGTGTACCTCGCCACCCTCTTCCGGCCATTCATCTACATCAACATTAAAAGCTATCGCTTGTATCGTTTTTTGTTCTGCTAAGCCCGCTTTACCACTTCTCTGTTTATCACAAGGCCGTAGGATCAATTTTAAATGCTTCTCTTTTAGTAAACGTTTATTGACCAGCGTGAACTTATTATCAAAGACTGGTGGGGGAAAGTGCTGCCCCCAAGGTGCTGCAAAACGCAAAGAATCTGCACTTCGTAAATTAAAATCATCAGCCTCTAACCGGCCATCACTGTAATGCACTTCTTGAAAAGTCTCAGTGTTAGCTTGTGCCAAAACGACCTTACAAATAGCCTTGTCAAATATTTCTAACTGAGACTCATTTAAACTCAACCCTGCTGCCATTGCATGACCACCAAACTTTTCTAGTAAGCCTGCATTTTCCGTGGCGACCACATCAAAAACATCACGAATATGAATACTTGGAATGGAACGTGCCGATCCTTTAATTTGAGTGTTCTTAGGGTCATCAGCATCCGCCGGAGCAAATATAACAGTGGGTCGATGATAACGCTCTCTCACTCGGGCGGCTAAAATTCCGATAACGCCTTGATGCCAGTTTTTCTTATACAAACAAATAACAGGGGGTAACTCGCCTTGAAGTTTATTTTGATCAAGCTCATCAAGTAGAAGCAACGCTTCAGCCTTCATGCTATCTTCAATGGCGCGGCGCTCAATATTAAGATCATCCAATGCAGTTGCATAGTCCAGCGCAGTGACAGGGTCATTACACAATAAGCATTCGATCCCTAAGGACATATCATCTAATCGCCCAGCAGCATTCAGTCGTGGGCCACAGGTAAAACCTAAATCAGCACTAACGGCATTTTGGCTATTGCGTTTAGCCACTTGAAATAAAGCCACTATGCCTGCGCAGGCCAAACCACTACGTAATCTTCGTAGGCCCTGCTCAACTAAAATACGGTTATTATTATCTAAAGGCACTACATCGGCGACCGTACCTAGCGCCACTAAATCAAGCAGCTCAGTTAGATTGGGTTCGGGGATATTGTTACTTTTAAAGTATTGTTCTTTCAGCAACTTACTTTTCAATGCCAACATGACATAAAAAATAACACCCACACCAGCTAAATTTTTGGAGGGAAAATCACAGCCTGCTTGGTTTGGATTAACAATTGCATCAGCCGTGGGTAACGTTCTAGCGGGCAAATGGTGATCGGTAATAATAACCGTGTAGCCTTTACTCTTAGCATGAGCAACACCCTTAATACTCGAAATTCCATTATCCACCGTAATAATTAAATCAGGGGAAAACTTAGCAGCCTCATCGACAATTTCAGGGCTTAGGCCATAACCAAATTCAAAGCGATTCGGGACTAAATAGTCTACCTGTTGATGCCCTATCATAGCCAACGCGCGAACGGCTAGAGCGGTCGAGGTTGCACCATCCGCATCAAAATCACCAATAATTAGGATTTGAAGTTGATTATTAATCGCGTTGGCTAAAAGCTTTGTGGCTTGAGCAATACCTTTTAGTTGCGAAATAGGATGCAAGTTTTTAAGCTGCATCACAAGTTCACCCTGAGAGTCCACACCTCGCATAGCATAAACACGATCCAACAAACTTGCCGGCTTACCTTTGGTTGTAATATTACCGATTTGCTTACGCCTTACCAATTTCATAGACTAAGCTCGCTGAGTGAGTTAAGTCTTTTTTTCCAAAACTTCCACCGTGAGGTGTGTTGCGGTTCGATTAATTTCCCACCACAACTATCAATCTGTATGGTGATTTTCTTATCTTTCCATAACGCAGACAATGGTTTAAAAAGGCATTCCTCTAAACGTTTCAATTCTTTTTGATACGCCTCGGGATCATCATTAATAGCACTCTCCACAAGGCTCTCATTAATAATAATTAACTTACCTTTTAAATGAGCTGAAAAATCAAATTCTGCCAATGCTGTATCATCAATACCTCCTAGTGTAGAAGTGCTTTGCTTATCAAGAAATTGTTGATAAGAACACTTTCCTGCTATGGCAAGCATCCCTCCTGATACGGCATTATCACTCAAAATTATAGATGGCCTCTGCTTGGCATTGATTCGCTTCCCCCCTCCCCACAGCCACAGACTGTTTACAGTAGGCAAGCCCACTGTTTCTCTATACTGATTAAGTGGCGCTGAATGTAATAGCATTTGTATTTCATTTTGCAAAGCTTGCCAATTACGCTGATCTGATTGTATTGGATGATGCGCTATATTTTTTTTTAAAACATTATCTAGTGGTGTAGTACTTAAGCTTTCCATCTTTGAAGATGATAGATACCACTGACTGTTTGAGCCAATAGTAAAAGTTAACCCATCTTGCTTAAAATGGGTGTTTAGTAAATCAATTAATTCATTTGCCTCTGCGGTGGTCAAGTCGGTTATTTTATCTGTGAGCGTTATATCACTCATTCCCACAACAAGATGTACAGGATCAGCACAGAGTAACAGTGAATCTTTTGGTGGTACTGAATGGCAGTGCGCTTGATAGCGGTAATGCGCTACAGGCAATTCATCTTGGATTGGTATATCCAGTGAAGCAAATAAACTTGCATTAATTCCATTCGCTGATGATTGATACTTAGAACTATAACCCTGCAGAAGTGTTGTTAAGTACGGACTATGTACCTCAAAAAGATAGCCTTTTCCCCAACGTTTTAAAGGCTGAAAGAGCTGCGGAATAATTAAGTGTACCAAAGGCTTATGAGCCATGCTGACGAGTCACCGCGAAAAGATTACAGGTGTAAAAAATGGTCGGGATGGCCAGATTCGAACTGACGACCACCACACCCCCAGTGTGGTGCGCTACCAGACTGCGCTACATCCCGAAAACTTTTTTCTAACTTAATTTCTTTTATACAAGAATATTTAAGAAATTAGATAAAAAAGCGAAGAATACAGGATAGAAACAAAAATATCACCCTGTTTACAGATCATATGGAATATATTAATTGCACTCAATAGTTTTATGCATTGCACAACAATTACTCATTATTTATGAGACCTTTGCACGAGAGTGCAAAAATCCCACAAAAATGGGATAATAGCATTTTACCCAACAGGTTCACAAAATGGCTTGGAAAAATATCAAACAGCAAAGTTTTGCCGATGATCTTGTTGTGATTCATAGCGCC
>JALSJU010000026.1 GCA_026989145.1 Thiotrichaceae bacterium | reverse complement strand
AAACCGTGCAATACAACACCTTCTTTCAAAATGTAAGTAACCAACCGGCTAACGGCATTACGATTGTAAACCCAATTCCTAAACATACGGTTTACCTGCCTAATACGGCGCAAGGTCAAAATACCGTTGTAAGTTTTTCTGTCAATGGTGGCAAATCTTACGCACCCAAAGGTGCACTTAAAGTACGCGGCAGAGACGGCAAAGTGCGTGTAGCACAACCTACTGATTACACCAACGTTAAGTGGCAGTACAAAGGCAACTTAGCACCAAAAGCGACAAAGTCAGTTGGCTTTAAAGTTCGTTTACGTTAATAACAATTATAAAAATAAAAGGGAAATAACATGAAACACACATTTTTAAAAACATTACTTAGTGCGGCTATTTTAGGTGCTATGACGAATGCGGCATTTGCAGCTCCAATTGGTACACCTGCAGGTGATGTCATCAATAATACAGCTTCAATTTCATATTCAGTAGGTGGAACACCACAAACTGCAATCAAGAGTTCTCCGACAGGTAACACTACACCAGGTACTGCTGGCACTCCAACATCATTCGTTGTCGATAAAAAAATTGATTTACTAGTAACTGGAAACACGACTGATAAGGCAGTACAACCAGAACAAACAGGGGCTACTAGTGATACAGAACTAAGCTACACCTTAACAAATGAAGGAAATAGCACAGAGAACTTTGCCATATCAGTAACTGACGCTGGGACACTTGGTACTGTCGGTGATGAGTTTAACGCCTCAAACTGTACAATTGCTCCTGCAACAGCCTCTCTTGCAAGTGGTGATAGTGTAGCTATCATTGTTGAATGTGATATCCCTGTCAGTGGCACAAATGTTGCTAATGGTAAAAAGTCACTTGTTGACGTCCTTGCAGAAGTAACAGGTGTTACTCAGGATACTGACGGCGATGATGTAAACGCTATTGATGTTGTTTTTGCTGATGGTGCTGGTACCAGCACAGATGGTGCAATTAGAAATGCAAAGCACTCAGCTACCAGTAACTATATTATTAACGCAGCTGGCCTCACGGTAAAAAAGACACAAGCCGTATCAGCGATGGATGCTAGTGGCACTCCTATTACAACGGGTGATCTTTACCATATTCCTGGCGCAACCGTTGTTTATACAATTACTGTCGTTAATGCTCCAGGCGCTGCTACAGCGACGGGGGTTGTACTAACAGATACCGTACCTACAACCATGACCGTCGTTGGCACCCCTACTATTGCCATTACTGGTGGTAACGGCGGAGCGGCGACGATGGCTTCAGGCGCAGGTGTCAATGCAGTTGCCACCAATGGCTTTGACCTTGATGCTGATGAAACAGCAACGTTAACAATTACTGCAACGGTTAATTAAAACATTATGCCGTGAGCCCAAATTACAGGGTTCACGGTATTGTTAAATTAGAGAATTTTGCACGGTTCAGAGCTAGTAGTAACTACTATTTCTGACTCGCACAAAATTTTTTAAGTAAGATTTATGAATAATAATAATGAACATTAGCTCGGACTGTTGAGTTCACCATTTAGAAAATAGATGGATGTTTTAGAGAAGTAATAATAAAAACAAACATTGCTCATATTTAAATATTTGCAATCCTGAAAAAATAATGACAAAAAAACAATCACAAATCACTACGCCCTATCTGCGCTTGGAAGAGAATTCTTTACAAAGCTCACTTGCGTGCTTTATTTATAACTGGCTTAACCTGTTATTTTTAGTCATTGCTTGTTTTGCATTACCCAGTTTAGTTCATGCAGAGCTACTCATCACTAATAAAGCGACCGCAAGCTTTAGCATTTACGGTACGGCACAAACACAATCAAGCAGTGCCGAGCTTACTGCTAATATTCGCACGCCTTCTACCATTTCTTTTTTACGCATTGATGATGCAGGCACTAGCTCGATTATCCCAGCTACGTCTTATAATGATAACCAAACCGGTGGCAAGCATTGGCAGGAAGTTTCTACCATCAAGTTAGCTGATGGTACAATTATTGACTTACCTACCCCACAACCTTTAGTTAGTGCGAATCAATATGAAATATCCGAACCGATTGTTATCCAAGTTAAAGATTTGGATCAAAATATCGATTCGACAAAAATTGACACTATTTTTATTACGGTAGAAGTACCAGGCACCAATGATAAAGAGGTGTTACTGCTTAGAGAAACATCACCGAACTCGGGTATTTTTCGTGGAGTGTTGGCAACAACTCACTCACAAACACTGCGCCAGAATGGTCAGCTCTCGTTAAAAGCAGGTTCAAAAATCACCGTTACTTACCGTGATGAAGCAGATACCACTGACACCAGTGCCACAGCCGCCTTTGTAGCAACAAAAAGTGCCAACTTACCATTAAGTAAATCGGTGGATAAAGCCACTGCCACAATCGGTGAGTTGGTGCGTTATACACTCACCTTTAGTAATACCAGCCAAAATGATCTAGTGACCTTAAACATTCAAGATACCCTGCCCTTGGGCGTTCGTTATGTTGCAGGATCGGCAAAACTGAATGATGTAACTTTGTTTAAAAATAAGATTATTAGCAACGGCCGTCTATTACAATTTAACTTGACCAAAATGTCTCGCGGGGACGAGTGGAAACTAGAGTATTTAACCAAAATTACCGCCGGCGTGAGCTACGGAAAAATCACCAATGAAGCACGCTTACGCAGTGGTAGTGAGCGCTCAAACCTTGCACGCGCCAGCATTACGATTAAAGATGATTTAATGCGCGATAAAAGTATTCTTACAGGCCGTGTTTATATCGGCTGTGAAAGGCATAACAAACCAAAGCTTTTAGCTAATGCGCGTATTTACCTAGAAACAGGTCGCAGCGTGCTAAGTGATAAAAATGGCCTCTGGCATATGGAGGGAGTTGAAGCAGGCACGCATGTAGTACAGCTAGATACCGATAGCCTTGCCGATGGTTACAGCCTAATGGACTGTGGTAATAACACGCGCCAAGCGAAAGACAAAAAATCACAATTTATCGACGTTCAAGCGGGATCATTATGGCGTACTGATTTTCATGTACGTGCTAATGCTAAGCAAATTGAAAAACTTGAAAGCACTGAAAACAAAGATGGTAATAACGAAGGCACACTAAACCCCGAAATTAACCCTTTCAAGCTTTACGGAGAGTCTTATTTAAGTACGGCGAATAATGATTTTGAGATTTTATGGCCTAAAAATAATTACGTGCCACGTATTTCGTCAACCAGTATTTTAATTAAAAGTTCATCACAGCAACGGGTTGAGATTCTTTTAAATGGCAAGAAAGTCAATGGCTTAAACTATGACGGTAGTAAATCCAATAAATCCAATGGCACCGTACTACATCGTTGGAAAGGGGTCGATTTAGACATTAAAAATCGTGACAATACTTTATTGGTTATTTTAAAAGATAAATCAGGCAAAGAGCTTGCGCGTAAAACACATAACATCCACTTTTCAGGAAAAATTGCTAGTGCCAAGTTTTTAGAGGAGAAGTCGGTGTTAGTCGCTGATGGTAAAACCGTTCCTGTCATAGCACTTAAAATAAAGGATGAAGACGGCTTCCCCATGCGTGCAAACACACATGGTTACTTCACCCTTAGAGACAATCGTTTTCAAGTCAAAACATTGAGTGAAAGCATCGATGAACTCAATATAAATGGAGAGAATAACGGTAAATACAAATACCATATTGAAGAAAACGGCATCGCCTACATCCGCTTAAACCCCACCTCACAGTCGGGTGAGTTTAAAATTAATGTGGAGCTAAGTGACAATAAAACAAAAGAAATAACCACCTGGTTGACCCCTAAGCTACGCAAGTGGATTTTAGTCGGACTAGCAGAAGGCACACTAGCACATAAGACCCTGAGTGGTAATATGCAGGCGCTAAAAGCGGCTGATAAAGATAAGGTTTTCACTAAAAATGGTCGTGTCGCTTTCTTTGCTAAAGGCCGAATAAAGGGTAAATTTTTACTCACCGCAGCCTATGACAGCCACAAACAGAACAAAAATATCAATAAACTAGAAGATGAAACGAATAACAATATCGACCCCGATGCGTGGTATCTTTTATATGCAGATAATAGCCACAGCCAGTACGATGCTGCCAGCTCTAGCAAACTGTACTTGAAAATTGAAAATAATAAATTCTATGCTTTGTTTGGTGATTATCGCAGTAATATGACCGTCACAGAACTGGCGACTTATGAGCGTACCTTGCACGGTATTAAGTCTGAATACAAAGGCGATCGTCTAAGCTATAAAAGCTTTGTAAGTATTACCAGCAACAAACATTTCCATGAGGAAATTCAAGGTGATGGTACTTCTGGCTTATATCATTTAAAGAACGATATTCTCGTCAATAGCGAAACCATCAAAATCGAAACACGTGATCGTTTTCGCTCAGATAAAATCATTGAAAGTCGTGTTTTAAGCCGTTATCAAGATTATGAAATTGATTACGATGCTGGCACCCTCTTCTTTAAGTTTCCTATCAATGGACGCGATAAAGGATTTAATCCACAGTTTATTGTAGTCGATTATGAAAGCGAATCTGATAAGAATGAATTAATCGTTGCGGGCGCACG
>JALSJU010000025.1 GCA_026989145.1 Thiotrichaceae bacterium | reverse complement strand
AAAAAGACTTTACCGCCCTCTACTTTGGTTTCATAAGTATTTGTACAGCCTTCATCTGCCCCTAAAGCTTCACCAGAAACCAAGCTTATTTTCCAGTTGTGTAGTGGGCAGGTGACTGAATCACCATGCATAATGCCTTGTGATAACGGGCCTTTTTTATGCGGGCATTCATCTTTTATAGCGAATACGTTGTCGTCTTTGCCTCTAAAAATGGCGATATTAGAGGTGCTTGTCTCCACAACGCGCGAGCCTAAAACAGGGATTGAATCTAGGGTTGTAATTTCTTGCCAGTTACTCATTGTTTAATCCTCTACGCTTCAACAGCTATTTTAATATTTTTAAATTGATGCTCATCCGCACCATCCGCATGTTTTTTCCACGGGTCTATTTGTGCAGGTTTTTGTGATAATAAGAAACGCTCATGGAGTACTTTGCGATTTTCAGGGTCATCTAAAATTGCTTCTTTAATTTTATCTAATCCAACACGTTCTATCCAAGGTGCAGTTCGCTCTAAATAATGTGCATCTTCGCGGTAGAACTGTGCAAATGCACCAGCAAACTCGAGTACCTCCTCTTCGGTATCAACTTTCGTTAAGTAATCAGTAACGCGTACTTTGATACCACCGTTGCCGCCGACATGAAGTTCGTATCCTGACTCTACACATACTACGCCAAAGTCTTTAATAGTTGCTTCAGCGCAGTTACGTGGGCAACCAGAAACAGCTAATTTGTACTTATGCGGCATCCAAGAACCCCAGGTGAGTTCTTCTAACTTTATGCCTAAGCCGGTTGAATCTTGTGTACCCATTCGACACCAGCTATCACCGACACAGGTTTTACAAGTTCGCATGGCTTTACCGTAAGCATGGCCAGATACGAAACCAGCTTCGGATAAATCTTTCCACATGGCAGGTAAGTCTTCTTTTTGAATGCCGAACATATCTATACGTTGACCACCGGTAACTTTCATTTCGGGAACGTTAAATTTATCTGCAACATCAGCAATCGCGCGTAAATCTTTCGGCGTACACATGCCACCAAACATACGTGGTACGACGGAATAAGAGCCATCTTTTTGAATGTTTCCGTGGGCGCGCTCATTAATGAAACGTGATTCTGGGTCGTTGTACTCTGGGTATTCACAGAGTAAATAATAGTTGGTGGCCTGACGACAAACTGCACAACCATCTTCGGTTTTCCAGCCCAATGTTTCACGCACTTCGACATGATTCTTTAAGGTGTGTTTGCGAATGCCAGCGCGGACTTCATCATGGGTTAATTCAGTACATCCACAGAGCGGCTTTTTGCTGGGAGCTGATGAATAATCACCACCTAATGTATGTGCCAGTAAAGACTCTACTAGACCGGTACAAGAACCACATGAGGCTGATGCTTTCGTATGTGCACGAACATCATCTAAGGTAAATAATTTTTTCTCTACAATAGTATCAACAATTTCACATTTTGTGACGCCATTACAACCACAAATTTCAGCATCATCCGCCATTGCCGCAACACGAGTTTCATCGCCATGACCGGCATCACCTAAATGCGCTTGACCAAATAAAATGGTGCTGCGGAAGTCGGTAATTTTAGTCTCATCCTTCATCATCTGGAAGTACCAAGTACCGTCAATGGTATCACCGTAAAGACATGCACCAACGATAACATCATCACGCACGACTAACTTTTTATAAGTACCAGATGATGCATCGTGGAATAATAATTCGTCGGTGTCATCATCACCGTGGAAGTCACCGGCTGAGAACAAGTCAATACCTGTGACTTTTAACATGGTAGATGTGACCGTACCTTCATAGCGTGCGTAGCCAAGTTCAGCTAAGTGGTTAGCAGCAACTTTTGCTTGCTCAAACAAGGGTGCAACTAAACCATAAGTCGCACCACGATGTTGCACACATTCGCCGACTGAGTAAATATTAGGGTCAAATGTTTGCATCGTGTCACTGACTACAATGCCACGCTCACAATGCAAACCTGCCGATTGCGCGAGTTCAAAATTAGGCTTGATGCCGACTGCCATAACCAACAAATCTGCATCAACTTTAGTGCCATCAGTAAACTTTAAACCGGTAACACGATCATCACCTAAGATTTCTTCGGTTTGATGATCCATTAGGAAGGTCATGCCTTTTTCTTCTAATGATGCTTGCAACATTTTAGCGGCTGGTGAATCAAGTTGGCGTTCCATCAAAGTATCCATGATATGCACAACAGTCACATCCATACCCTGTTTCATCAAGCCATTAGCAGCTTCAAGGCCTAGTAAGCCTCCGCCGATAACCACGGCTTTTTTGTAATGCTCTGCCGCTTCAACCATTGTGTCGACATCTTTTACATCACGAAAACCAATCACGCCATACTTATCTGCACCAGGCAAAGGCAACATGAATGAGGTTGAGCCGGTGGCAATTAATAATTTATCGTAAGGAACAACCGTACCATCCTCTGCGGTGACTTCCTTTTTAGTACGGTGAATTTCAGTAACCTTTTTACCTTTTTCAAAGGTGACGTTATTATCTTTATACCAATCATCATCGTTGAGCATAACCTCTTCTAAGGTTTTTTCATTAGCTAAAACAGGGGAAAGCATAATGCGGTTGTAGTTGCCGTAGGGCTCATCACCAAAAACGGTAATATTATATTTTTCTGGCTCTAATTTGAGTAACTCTTCAATGGTACGCATCCCTGCCATACCATTGCCGATTAGAACGAGATTTTGTTTGGGTTGAGAATCTTGGCTCATACTGACTTCCTAAATTAATTGTATAATTTTCTTAAACAAGTAGAAGCAATTTCTGTGCCAATTGTATCTCTCCGTGTTTAGGACTATATAATAATGAAGCCGTTACACTATAATAAATGATTACTTAGGCTCTCACACGGAACGTTCCTTTTTGGTGCGTTCAATTTAGAATGCACTAATATAAGTGCATTCTATTGATTTCTAATCAGAGAAAATAGTAACGTTTAATTATCATCGTTCAATTAATGCCTTAACATAGTTGGCACACTACTTGCATTTTTTCTAGTACGTAAAACAGTAACGAAATAAAAAGGGACTTTTATGGCATCTCCATCAGGCGTTGAAAAACTAAATCTTTTCAATTTTGGCAAGGCCAATATCAGAACCTTACATATTACGTGGTTTGCCTTTTTTATGACGTTTTTGGTATGGCTCAGTCTTGGGCCGATGATGCCTTTTATTCAAGAGGCGTTATCGTTAACAGACCAACAAGCTAAAGTGTTACTGATCTTAAATGTTGCGATGACAATCCCTTCACGCATTATTGTTGGTATGTTGGTGGATAAGTTTGGTCCGCGCATCATGTTTAGCTCAATTTTGATTTTGGGTGGCTTTATCAGCATCGCATTTGCATGGGCAGATAGTTACCAAAGCCTTGCCATAATGCGTTTTTTGTCGGGCTTTATTGGTGCTGGCTTTGTGGTTGGCATACGTATGATTGGCGAATGGTTTCCGGCTAAACAAACAGGTTTGGCTCAGGGAATATACGGCGGTTGGGGTAATTTTGGCTCAGCTGGTGCAGCAGTTACTTTGCCATTTATCGCAGCGAATATGGGTGGTATGGACGGTTGGCGTTATGCGATTACCTTTGCCAGTATAGCGGCGATTGCTTATGGTATTTTTTATTACACCGTGGCACGTAATACACCGCAAGGATCTACCTATTTCAAACCTGCCAAAACAGGTGCTATGGAGGTCACTAGCGGTTTTGATTTAGTGCTTTATATGCTGATGAATATTCCATTATTTTTGGCTCTGGGACTACTCACGTGGAAACTCTCACCCACCAATATGGGTTTAATTGATTTATTTACTTCCGTCATTATTTATAGCGTTTTATTATTAATCTATGCCGTGCAGGTGTGGAAAATTTGGCATGTAAATGCGCACGTTTTAAAAGAGCCTGTGCCTGCCATGCAGCGCTATAAATTTAAACAGGTAGCGATTTTAGATTTTGCTTACTTTGTGACTTTTGGTACAGAGTTAGCAGTAGTATCTATGTTAGCGATGTTCTATGTTGAGTGGTTTGATATACCCAAAGTCACTGCTGCGTTGTTAGCAGGTGTTTATCCCTTTATAAATTTATTTGCGCGTCCGGGAGGAGGTTGGATTAGTGATATTATCGGACGAAAGCGGACTTTAATTATTGCTTTTGCGGGTATTACCGCTAGTTTTCTTTTGCTCGGTATGGTCGATAAAAGCTGGCCGATAGGGATGGTGGTTGGTATGACCATTATGGGTGGAATTTTTTCTAAAGGTGGTTCAGGTGCAGTTTATGCGATGGTGCCTTTAATTCAACGCCGAATGACAGGTCAAATAGCAGGTATGGCAGGGGCATTTGGTAACGTCGGCGCAGTGCTATTTTTAACGGTAAATTCAATAATCAGCTACGATCAATTCTTCTTATTTATAGGTGTTGTTTCAAGCGTGGTATTCTTATTAATTTTAGTTTTCCTAGAAGAACCTAAAGGACAAATTGCTGAGACTTTACCTGATGGTACTGTACAGATGATTGATGTTAAGTAGTATTAAAATATTTTATATTCTTGATGAATGATATGGTTAATAAAAGTACGCTAAGCTTTGTTTACATTTAGAATAATGGATTATTAGGATAGAAGGTAGAAAAACTTTGATGAACAGTTAATACCAACCACTGCACATGTGGTATCTTTATCTATATATTAAAAATAAATAACTTTTGTGCAATGTGATTATGACTGAAATCCATATACAATGACTTGCTCCGCTATTCAATATTTTACCTAGGCTTAAATAATTTGGCTAATAACCAAAACATTCTCGACCTTACGTCACTGAGTGAAGGTGATTGCGTGCTGATTAATAAGCAAGTAGAAAAGGTCTTAACAAGTAGCTATTTTAAGAATACGGTACAACAAAAAAAGTTTCTTCAATTTATCATTGATAAAGCATTGTTAGGAGAAAGTGAGCAGCTTAAGCAATATACAATTGCCGTAGAAGGCTTAGGTTACGCAGAAACCTTTGACTCTGACACTAACCCTGCCATTCGCATTAATGCAGGTCGCATACGCAAAAAACTAGAAGACTATTATCAAAAAGAAGGACTTACTGATTCACTTTGTATCTCATTACCTAAAGGACATTACACGCCTTCTTTTTCAAAAAATTTAATTCCTCAGAAAGAGTTGGTTAGTGAAAGTTATTCTCTAGCGCCTAAGCTTGCTGTGATGTGTTTTTCAGATAAAACACAAAATGATGAGAGTAATCGTTTGGTTTTTCATATAACAGATACCTTAGCTAAAGAACTCAGCCGTTTTATTTTGGCTAGAATTGTTATTTCAATTCCTCATGGTGATAAAACAGATACATTATTTGCAACATCAGAAATTAGGGAACGCTTTAAAGCAGACTACATGCTTATTTTTTGTGTTCAGCAACTACCCAAAGATGAGTACTTGTTACTCTGTCGAATTATTGAGGTGGAATCAAAAGAAGTTATTTGGTCGGAGACTTATGATATTGATAGTGAAGTTCCTTTTCATAAGCAACAAACAGTTATTGGTAGTATTACGGCTGCCGCCAGTGATATACAACAAGGTATTTTATACCAGCACTGGGTAAAAAAGCTGATGCAAGATGAGTCTTCGATACCTGAGCGCTTTAAAGCACTTGTTTATTACAGAAAATATATTGATAACTTAAGTGTTGCGGCTTTACAAAAAAGTGTCGATGTATGCTTAAGTTTCCTTGAAAACAACCCTAGTGATGTAATTAGTAATATCATCTTGGCAGACCTTTGTCGGCGTAACTATGTTTATACTTTTACAGGCCCTGAAATATCTTTAGAATTAGGTAGAACGTGTGCATTAAGAGCCATTACTTCAAAGCCAGATAGCCATGAAGCTCACTACGCGTTAGGACAAATACTGTTTTGCTTAGGTGAAAATGTACACGCCTTAAATGAATTTAAAATCACCCGGGACCTTTGTCAGTACCATGCGTATATTGAGTTTGGTGTTGGTTTTCATCTGTTTATGATGGGCGAACGTGAACAAGGTATGGAGCTAATCAATAAGGTATTGGCGCTTTCTTCAAATTACCCCAGTTGGTTTAATGTGGTACCTTTTTGTGATGCCTACCTAAAGGGTGATTACGAGAAAGCACTAGATATTGCACTAATTATCGACGCACCAATATTATTTAGCGGTGCAATGGTGCGTTGCATGACTTATGTAAAGTTGGATAAGATTGAAAAAGCAAAAATAGAGTTGCAAAAAGCATTGGTGAACATGCCTGATTTATTAGAAAAAGGTGAAGAGCGCTTAATTCGATATTTTGGCTCAGAAGAAATGGCGCAAGAATTTTGGCAGGGTATAGTTGTTGCCAATGAAAGTTAGTCAGAACTAGATTATTCCTCTTCTGCCAACAATGCCCCACTAAATTCATAAGCATCAAACTCTTGTAAATCATCAATAGATTCACCGACACCGATATAACGAACGGGTATCCCTGTCTGCTCTGCAATAGCGAATAAAATACCACCTTTAGCGGTACCGTCTAACTTCGTTACGGTAATACCTGTCAGCCCAAGCGCACTATTAAACTCTTTTGCTTGTGCCAAGGCATTTTGTCCAATACTTGCATCCACAATTAACATGACTTCATGTGGAGCATTGGCATCTATTTTTTGCATTACGCGTTTAACTTTTTTAAGCTCTTCCATTAAATTGGCTTGAGTATGTAATCGTCCTGCGGTATCCGCTAAGAGAATATCAATATTTTTTGCCTTTGCAGATGCCATCGCATCATAGATAACAGAAGCACTATCAGACCCCGTACCTTGCGCTACGACTGGAATATTATTGCGCTCGCCCCATACCTCTAGCTGTTCAACAGCCGCTGCACGGAAGGTATCACCTGCCGCAAGCATGACTGATAAACCGTCGTTTTGAAATTGCTTAGCAAGTTTTCCAATGGTGGTGGTTTTACCTGCACCATTAATGCCGACCATTAAAATAACTGTGGGTGATTGGGTTTCATCGATAATTAATGGTTTGGCAATGGGGCGCAAAATTTTTGTCATTTCAACGTACATGGCTTTCATCATGGCAGTTGAGTCATTTAATTCATCACGAGCAGCACGTTTAGTGAGGTCGTTGATAATTCGTTGAGTTGCTTCAATGCCGACATCTGCCATTAACAGACGTGTTTCAAGCTCTTCAAGAATATCTTCATCAATTTTCTTTTTGCCTAAAACTAATGAGCCCATGCCTTCCGTTAAGGCGCTACCAGTTTTAGATAGACCTGAGCGAAGACGACTGAAGAGACCATCCTTTTTTTGTTCGGGTAGTGGCGCAGGCTCAACTTGTTCTTGTTCAATCTTTTGAGTAGATGCTACTCCTCTCTCATCGATCTCTGGCTCTATTGTGTTTTTTTCTACAAACTCTGTTGAAACTTCTGCGGCATCTTGATGTTCTAAGTCATCAGAAATAATAGACTGCACCTGTGGGGCATCAAAAAGAGACTCTTCAATGGTATCTTGAGGACTTTCCTCGAGAAGTTCAGAGGTAATATCATCTACGCTTGGTTCAGAAGCGGAATCTATAGAAGAATCAGTTGTAGGTTTTTTTTTCTTAAATAAACGAAACATCAGTTATAATTCAATTTTGGAAGTTTAATAAAAAGTTATGAATACTAGTTTATCACCTGTTGTACAGGCTCGGGGTTCTTTTTTAAGTGTAGGTAAAATTTTACTCAGCTTATCGTTATTTTGCACAATGAGCAGTAGCTTTGGAGAAGAAAAGAAAAATAATGTGCATGAAGCCGTTTTAAAAAATGGCATGAAAATTTTAGTCAAACAAGACAAACGAGCCCCCGTTGCGGTGATTCAAGTCTGGTATAAAATTGGCACAAGCTACGAGCATGAAGGTATCACTGGCTTATCCCATGCTTTAGAGCATATGATGTTTAAAGGCACAAAAAAACATAAGTCAGGAGAGTTTGAAAAGTTAGTTTCTGCCATTGGTGCAAGAAACAATGCGTTCACCTCACAAGATTACACCGCATATTATGAAGTGCTCGCCAGTGACAAGCTAGAAGCAGCAATGGAAATTGAAGCTGATCGCATGCGTAACTTAGTCTTCGACCCTGAAGAATTCAAAAAAGAAATTGAAGTGGTTAAGGAAGAGCGCCGCTGGCGTACTGATGATAAACCCAGCTCATTAACGCGTGAACAATTCAACGCTGTCGCTTTTTTAAATAGCCCTTATCGAGCGCCTGTGATTGGCTGGATGGTTGATTTGGAAGGTATGAAAGTTGATGATGCTTACGCTTGGTATAAAAAATGGTATACACCTAACAATGCCACATTAGTTGTTGTTGGCGATGTAGAGCCTGATAACGTCATTGCAATGGCTAAGAAATATTTTTCTGGATACGAGTCAAATCCACTTCCTGAAGTAAAACTACGCACTGAAGTTGAGCAAAAAGGTATCCGTAATATTACTTTAAAGCTACCCGCAAAATTAGCCAACTTACGTATGGGTTTTAAAACCCCTGCCATGATTACCGCTAAACAAGGCAAAGTACCAAAGTGGGAACCTTATGCCTTAGAAGTACTTGCCAATATTTTAGATGGCGGGAGTAGCGCACGTTTTGCAAAAAACTTAGTACGTGGTAAAGCGATTGCAGCAGGTGCAGGTGCAGGCTATTACGGCTATGGGCGTTTGCCAAACTTGCTGGTGATAACGGGTACACCCGCAAAAGATGTTGAAACTAGCGTGCTTAAAAAAGCACTGTTAGATGAAATCAATGTACTTAAAAAAGAACTGGTCAGTGAGGCAGAATTAAAACGTGTAAAAGCTCAAGTTGTCTCCAGTGAGGTTTTTGAACGTGACTCTATTCAACATATAGCAACTTTACTAGGCTCATTAGAGTCGGTAGGTTTAGGCCATAAATACATGGATGAATATGTGCCAGGGGTACTCGCAGTAACTGCAGAGCAAATTCAGCAAGTGGCTAAAAAATATTTGATTGAAGAACACTTAACCGTTGCAGAGTTAATTCCTCAGTCGCTTGAGAATAAAAAGAACAATGAAAATAACAAAAAGGAGTCTAAGTAATGAGCCAGCAACTAAAGGTTTGGATAGTAGGGTTTGTTTTATTCTTGAGCACAGTTGTGTCTGCTACACCAAAAATAGAAAACTGGACAACGGAAGCTGGTTTACGCATTTATTATGTACATGTGCCTGAACTACCCATGTTAGATGCTCGTCTCACCTTTGCTGCAGGAAGCGCCTACGATAAAGATAAAGCAGGTATTTCTGGTATGGTTACAAGCATGTTAGATAAAGGTGCGGCTGGCTTAAATGCGGATCAAATTGCCGATGCGTTTGAATCTGTTGGTGCAAATTTTTCTACCGGATCAGCGCGTGATATGGCTTGGATTAATTTACGTACACTCACTCTAGATGAGCAAATGAAGCCGGCATTAACGATGTGGAAAAAGCTTATCGAAAAGCCAGACTTCCCCGAAAACGACTTTGAACGATTAAAAAAACAAGCGTTAGTTGGTTTGCAAGCGGAAAAGCAAAACCCAGCTTCGATAGCGGATAAAGCTTTTTATAAAAACTTATACGGTGATCACCCATACGCTAGCCCTCAAAACGGTACTGAAGAAACAATCAGCGCGATGACAACTGCTGATCTAAGTGCTTTTTATAAACAGTATTTTGTTAATAAAAATGGCCAACTTGCTTTAGTAGGCGCGATTAGCAAAAAACAAGCTGAAGACATTGCCGATACTATTTCCCAAGCAATACTTGGTGGTGATCGAGGTGTCGGTGAGGCTGCTCCTAAAGTTCCCGCTGTAAAGCCGCTTGAAAAAGCAAAAATAGTGCGTATCCCTTTTCCTTCCACTCAAGCGCATATTACCATCGGACAACCCGGTGATAAACGAGGTGACAAGGATTATTTTTCACTTTATTTAGGTAATCATGTGCTTGGTGGAAGTGGCTTCACTTCACGACTAATGAAAGAGGTACGTGTTAAACGGGGTCTTTCATACAGTGTTTATAGTTACTTTATCCCAATGCAAGAAAATGGCCCGTTTATGTTAGGCCTGCAAACCAAACTATCACAAACGGATGAAGCGATTAAAGTTGCACGTGATGAGTTAGCTAAGTTTCAAAAAGACGGCCCTACAGAAGAAGAGATTACTGCCTCAAAATTGAATATTACAGGCGGCTTTCCGTTAAGGACCGCCAGTAATAGCGACATTATTGGCTACCTCGCTATGATTGGCTTTTATGGTCTGCCATTAGATTACTTAGATACTTTTACAGAAACCGTTAATAAAATCACACGTGATGAAATTAAAGATGCTTACAAACGCAGATTAGACCCTAACAAAATGTTAACCGTAATTGTAGGCGGTAAAGGAACTAGCGGTGACGCAGCTGCAGGAAAAGTAAAAAGTGTTGATAAAGCAGAAGCTAAAGATGGCACGAAAGAAACCGCAAAAGAAAAGTAAACAAAGCAATACCCTACGCATCATAGGGGGGAATTGGCGAAGCCGAAAGCTTAAAATTGTTGATGCTGAGGGTATGCGCCCAACCCCAGACCGAGTGCGAGAAACACTTTTTAACTGGTTACAAAATGATATTTATGGAGCACGCTGTCTTGATCTATTTGCAGGCAGTGGCGCGCTTGGGTTGGAGGCGTTGTCTCGTGGTGCGGGTGAAGTTGTTTTTATTGAAAAAAATAAAGCCGTTGCTAATCAATTAACGCAGAATTTAGCAGTATTAAACTCAACAGCCAACGTCATCCAAAATAACGCCTTAGACTATCTAGCATCGCAATCGAATACACCGTTCGATATCATATTTTTAGACCCACCGTATAGAAAAGATCTGCTCACTTCTTCTTTATCCTTATTAAAAGATAACAGCTTAGTTAAACCCCAAACATTAATTTATTTAGAACATGAATCAGAACAGGCCTATGACTGGGGTAAGTGGGGAATGCTCGCTGTTAAAGAGCTTAGCGCAGGGCAAGTAAAAAGCCACTTACTCAGAATGATATAAACTAAAGTCTAATAAAAAGCTCGAATCAGTGTCAACACGCCCATAACAACAACCATTAAGCCAGCCACTTTTCTGACTATAGGATTTTTAATCCAGCGCCCTAATTGAGCAGCTAACACACCCATTAGCAATAAGTTTGGCAAAGTACCCAAACCAAATGCCAGCATAATTAAGCCACCTTCAATGGCGCCGCCTGCAGATAAGGTCCAGATTAAAGCGGTATAAACCAATCCACAAGGAAGCCAGCCCCATAAAAAGCCTAAAGGAACTGCTTGGCCAAAGTTCTGCACGGGAATAAAGCGTTTAGTAAGAGGTTGAATTCTTTTCCATAAACCCGTACCGACAGATTCAAGCTTATTAAAACTACTCCAAAGTCCTGCTAAATAAAAGCCTAAAGCAATCATAAAGATAGAGGCGACAATAGAAAGCACTTGTTTAGTATTTTGAATACCGGTTAGGTCAACAAGGGTTGCACCAAAAAAGCCAACGATAGTACCGGCCACTACATAGCCCAGAATTCGACCAAGGTTATAGCCAAGTAATATAGGGAGTTGAGATTTTTTTTGCTGTTGCGGGCTACTTAAACTAAGTGCCCCAACTATACCCCCACACATACCAAAACAATGTACGCCGCCTAATATGCCGGTAATAAAAGCAACGAGGTATTGGGAGTGGATTAACCAATCAGGCATTTAATATTAATTGTAATTTACGAGAGCATCATGGATAAGAATGTGAAGCTACGATTTAATTAAGCGTTTGGCGAGGTAGATAATGCCCAGCATCAAAATTCACAAACATATCATCAATCATAGGGTTTTCGATTTCTTGTTTTGATGAGTCAGTATAAATATTTTGTTCAGACACATAAGCCATCGCACCTTCCTCATCAATTAAAATATGATACCAAGGTGCAGTTTTAGAAGGTTCATTAGTGGTATTTTGGTCATACCAATCATCAGATCCTTGAAAGTCAGCATCAACATCGACAATTACACCACGAAAATTATGAACCCGATGAACCACAATATCACCTAGGTTGAAGCTCGCAAACGTTGTATCTGTTGTTGATGTCATAATTACCCCACTAATGTAAATTCTTAATTAAAATATATGGCTAATTTATTCAGTTTCAATACTTTTAGCACTTTTAACTAGCTGTTTAATAACTAGCAAGCGGCGATTGTACAACTCTTCTGATATTTTTTTATTTTCAAAGCCGTCTGCGATTATATCACGAGCACTCACAGCTGCGGTTTTGTTTCTGACTAATGAAAAGAAAGGCGCTTGTTTGTAGTCGTAGGTTTCATAGCCAGGCCTGCCGTGGCTGTCTGCAATACATGCTAGCAAAAATTGTTCGAAACGCTCAGGTTTACGAAAAGCATCAGTTTTATTTAACACTTTCAGCAAGGTTTTAGGCTTTACTTCAAACGCACGGTGAGCATGGGTATGAAAGCGAGCGGTGATTTCTGCTAATTGGCGAAAGTCATTGGGTATTTTATAGCGTTTACATAGTTCTTTAACTAAATGATAACCACGCTCTTCATGATCATAATGATGCGGCAATATTTTCTTCGGTGTAGTACCTTTACCTAAATCATGCGTCAAAGCAGCAAAGCGCACCACAGGGTCATCACTTAAGATGCAAGCTTGTTGTAATACCAGCATTGTGTGAACACCGGTATCAATTTCTGGGTGATGCTCTACCGGTTGAGGAACCCCAAAAAGGCGATCAATTTCAGGAAATAGAATTTTAAGCGCTCCACATTCGCGTAATACTTCAATAAATATCTCAGGTGAAGGCTCACAAAGCGCACGCGACATTTCTTGCCAAACGCGCTCTGCCACTAGAGCATCAACCTCACCATCCTCCACCATCTGGCGCATTAAGGTCATAGTTTCAGGCGCAACTTTAAACCCTAAGTTAGCAAAACGGGAGGCAAAGCGCGCAATGCGTAGAATACGTACAGGGTCTTCGGCAAAGGCCGGAGATACATGGCGCAGTAAGCGTTTTTCCAAGTCGGATTTGCCACCGACAAAATCAATCACCTTACCATCATCATCTTCTGCCAAGGCATTGATGGTTAAGTCTCTACGCTGTACATCTTCTTCAAGCGTTACCGTAATATCAGTATCAAATTGAAACCCGTGATAGCCAGCAGAGGTTTTTCGCTCGGTTCGCGCCAGTGCATACTCTTCTTTTGTTTTAGGGTGCAAAAATACAGGGAAATCTTTACCGACGGAGCTATAACCAAGCGCCGTCATTTCATCAGGGCTTGCACCTGTTACCACCCAATCACGATCTTTAATAGTAAGACCTAAAAGTTTATCGCGAACTGCACCGCCGACTAAGTAAGTTTTCATTAGTTTATTATATCTTAAATTTAAGAAATTATTTTAGTCAAAATAAATCAGGGTCGTAAACAAGTATTTAATGAAACGCTTATAAAGCACTGATAACACTATTTTAATTGACACTCTCTTAAGCATGGGAGTATATTATCATGGTAATAAATTCACTGAATTTCTGAAGAAAGTAATTGAAAGAGATCTTTGCACGACTCGGATGACGAGTATAAATGTCTCAAAAAAACTTTCTACGAATCAATAAATCAAAGAAAGTTTAACCAAGGAGTAGAAAATGGCGCATATCGTTGTATTAGGAGCAGGAACAGGTGGCATGCCAGCCGCTTATGAATTAAAAGGTGAACTCGGCGGAAGCCATGAAATTACCTTAATCAATGAGCGTGATTATTTCCAATTCACCCCGTCTAACCCTTGGGTTGGCGTTGGTTGGAGAAGCCGTAGCGACATCACCTTCTCAATTGAAAAATACGTGACTAAAAAAGGTATTAAGTTTGTCCAAGGCCGTGTTGATAATATCGATGCAGCAAATAACAAATTAACCATGGATGGCGGCGATACGATTGATTATGACTACATGATCATCGCAACAGGTCCAAAACTATTCTTTGATGAAGTTGAAGGTGCAGGGCCACACGGCGGGCATACTCATTCTGTATGTACGGTTGACCATGCGGAAATGTTTTATGAGGATTACAAAAAGCAACTTGAAAAAGGTAGCGGCCATATCATTGTAGGCGCGATGCCGTTTGCAAGTTGTTTCGGCCCTGCTTATGAGTTCGCATTAATTGTTGATACTGACCTTAGAAAACGCAAAATGCGTGATAAGTTTGATATCACAATTGTAACTTCTGAGCCTTATGTAGGGCACCTAGGTCTTGGCGGTGTGGGTGATTCAAAAGGTATGCTTGAGTCTGAGCTACGTAATCGTCACATTAAATGGATAGCGAATGCCAAAACAACTAAGGTTGAAGAAGGCAAAATGCACATTAGTGAGCTTGATGCTAAGGGTGAACTTTACCAAGAGCATTCCCTAGAGTTTGATATTGCGATGATGCTACCAGCATTCTTTGGTGTTGATGCAGTAGCTAGTGTTGAAGGTTTATGTAACCCACGTGGTTTTGTAATGATTGATGAATTCCACCGCAACCCAACCTATCAGAATATTTATTCTGCAGGTGTTTGTGTGGCAATTCCTCCTGTTGAAGCAACACCTGTTCCTACAGGCGCACCAAAAACAGGTTATATGATTGAGTCGATGGTAACATCTGCCGTACATAATATTGATGCGGCGATTCAAGGAAAAGAGCCACATGCAAAAGGCACATGGACAGCACTTTGTTTGGCCGATTTTGGTGATACAGGTGCGGCATTCTTGGCAATCCCTCAAATCCCACCACGTAATGTGGCTTGGTTTAAGAAAGGTAAGTGGGTTCACTTAGCAAAGATTGCATTTGAAAAATACTTTATCCGCAAGATGAAGAAGGGTAGCTCAGAACCATTTTACGAGAAGTCTATCCTTAAAATGATGGGTGTTTCACGTTTGAAATAAGCACATTTTAAATAGCGCTTTAAAACGCTACAATAAAGGAGGCCAATGGCCTCCTTTTTTAATGGAACAAATAAATGAAACTGCCAGCTAATATAAGTGATCAAGTCAAACTAGCCCTTCAAGAAGATATTGGTAGTGGTGATGTCACCGCACAGCTGATACCACAAAGCGCTACCTCCATTGCTAACGTCATTTGTCGTGATGATGCGATTCTATCTGGCGTAGCATGGTTTGAGGAAGTGTTTAAGCAAATTGATAATACGACCGAGATACTTTGGAATTTTAAAGATGGCGATAAAATACAAGCTGGCGCCACTCTGTGCACCATGTCAGGAAACTCCCGCGCCATTTTAAGTGGTGAACGAGCAGCCCTTAATTTTGTACAAACATTGTCTGCTACCGCGACGTTAACCCATACATTTGTGAAAAAAATAGCAGATACCAACGCTAATATTTTAGATACCCGTAAAACCATTCCAAATCTGCGTGATGCACAAAAATATGCAGTACTGTGTGGTGGTGGAAAAAATCATCGTATCGGTCTTTACGACATGATTTTAATTAAAGAAAATCATATCATGGCAGCAGGCTCCATCACTGAGGCGGTTAAGCAAGCCAAAATACTGCACCCATCTATTAAGGTAGAAGTCGAAACTGAAAATTTAGCAGAATTCAGAGAAGCCAGTAAAGCAGGGGCTGATATTATTATGCTAGATAACTTTGAGCTAGAAACCATGCGCAAAGCAGTTCAGGAGAATAATGGAAAAGTCATTTTAGAAGCTTCAGGTGGCGTTGACATTAATACGGTAAACGACATAGCGGAAACAGGTGTGGATTATATATCTATCGGAGAAATCACCAAGGATATAAAAGCAGTCGATTTATCAATGCGTTTTGAATTGACTTAACTCGACTCAGCAACGAACTAGCAATCAAAACCTTATCTCTAGTAACTAAATTAGCACATTCATTAGTATATGCTAATATAGTTTAAAACTTAACGTCGATCCTAACGTAAACCTAATATAGAAAACACACTATGAACGATAAAACAGACAACAATTCCGCTGATAACGCCTCTGAAAAAGAAACAGCACTCGCCTTTACCGAAGGCACTGAATCGAGAGATTTTTTAAAAGATCAGTTACAAAAAAAGCAAGATGAACTGCTCGCACTTAAAGCAGATTGTGATCCTGTGGTTCGTGCAAACTTGCAATTAGAAATTGCGAATATCATGTTGGATGCGGGTCAACCGGGTATGCCAGAGGCAGCATGGGGTTTGGCTAAAGAGTCATTTAAAATTTACTTAGAACAAGAAATGTTTGAAGATGCCGTGCACGCCTGTGATACCTTATATCAAACTGAGTTACCTGCATCTGTCGTTGCCCTAGGGCATGGCATGTGGTTATCAGTAACGTATCCAATCGATCCTGAATTAAGCATCATCATGATGAAAAACCTAATTGATGATACCCCTGCAAAATCAGATGGCGCAGCAGTAGCAGCGGTCACCGCACATTACATAGCAGACTTACGCCTTGAAGGTGAAAAGCGCGAAAGCATCATGTTTTTAACAAAGAACCTCATCACCACAGTTGCTGAAAGGCATAGCAATGTCAGCGACCAAGGACAACTCAACTTTTGGATGGATAAGTTAGAGTTAAACGACCCTGCACAATTCTTACCCAAGCTGTCACAAGTCATTGATGCCATCGTCGCAGGAGACTGGTGGTTTGACCGTGATGAACTACGCGAGAAATTACCTGTTAACTAAAAAATAACTATATTCGCCCATCATAGTGCTATATTTCGTTTTTAAACATTTATAGACGCTTATGACTTTCTCAAAATTTGGTAATAAATTCACGCGCCCTAATGGCATTACTCAATTAATGGATGATTTGGGTAAAGCGAATAGCAGTGATAACCCTGATATTGTCATGCTGGGTGGTGGAAATCCCGCGATTATCCCAGGATCAAATGCTGTATTTATCGAAGAGCTGCAACAGCTTATTAGCACCTCTGCAATAGATAAAATGGTTGGGCTTTATGATGGGCCTCAAGGGAATGATGAATTTCGTGACGCTTTAGCCACCATGCTAAATGACCATTATGCTTGGGGTTTAGATGCAGAAAATATTACATTGAGCAATGGTAGCCAAAGTAATTTCTTCGCCTTATTCAATTTATTTGCGGGTGAAATGGATGATGCTAGCCAACAAAAGATTCTTTTCCCGCTTGCGCCAGAATATGTGGGTTACGCTGATCAAGGTTTATCTGAAGATATGTTCGGTTCGATTAAGCCGTCGATTCAGTTATTAGAGAATAAACAATTTAAGTATGAAATTGATTTTTACGCTTTAAAAGAGAGCTTAGAATCGACACAAAAATTTGGCGCAATCTGCGTCTCAAGGCCAACCAACCCCACCGGTAATGTGATTACAGATGATGAACTGAATAAGCTAGATGCTTTGGCTCAGCAGTATAATATTCCGCTCATTATTGATAACGCCTACGGCCACCCCTTTCCAGGAGCCATTTATACAGATGCTACATTAACGTGGAATGATAATACGATCTTATGTATGTCACTTTCTAAACTGGGTTTACCGGGTTTAAGAACAGGTATTGTGATTGCTAATAAAAAGGTAATTTCAGCCATGGCTCGTATCAATGGCATTATGATTCTCGCGCCTAATAGTGTTGGCCCAGCACTGATAACACGGCTGATAAAAGATAAAGAATTATTGCCGCTTTGTAACGATGTTATTAAACCGTATTACCAACAAAAGGCGAAAACAGCGGTGGCTTTATTTGAGGAAATATTTGCAGACTTGCCGGTGTATTTGCACAAGCTAGAAGGTGCGTTCTTTATGTGGCTATGGTTTAAAGACATAGACGTAAATAGCGAGGCGTTATACAAAGCGCTTAAAAAGGAGAATGTTTTTGTCATCCCGGGGCATAACTTTTTTATTGGAATAGATGATAGCTGGCCTCACAAGCACGAGTGTATTCGAATTAACTATGCAAAAGATGAAGCAACTTTGAGAAAGGGTTTAGAGGTGATTAAACGGCTAGTAAGCGGACGCTGAAATTTGTTTATAATTGTGAGCCATCTTTGGGAGGTGTTAAGCTAAAGTGCTGCCATGCGTGACGTGTTGCCATTCTGCCACGCGGGGTGCGCATTAAAAAACCTTGCTGAATTAAAAACGGTTCGATCACATCTTCTATCGTTCCGCGCTCCTCACCAATGGCTGCTGCCACACTTTCAACGCCGACAGGGCCACCGTCAAATTTTTCCATAATGGCGAGCAATACGCGGCGATCCATATGATCAAAGCCTTGGTCATCGACATTCAACATATTTAAAGCGTTGTTGGCAATATCTTGGGTTATTTTTCCGTCCGCTTTTACTTGGGCGTAATCGCGTACTCGGCGCAACAAGCGGTTTGCTATACGGGGTGTTCCACGTGAGCGGCGTGCAACTTCTGTAGCGCCAAGGGCGTCAATTTCAACATCCAAAATCCCCGCTGCTCGGGTAACGATGTAAGTCAAATCTTCAACATTATAAAACTCAAGCCGCTGAACGATACCAAAACGATCACGTAGCGGTGAGGTTAACAACCCTGCACGTGTGGTCGCGCCAATTAAGGTGAACGGTGGTAAGTCGAGTTTAATAGAGCGAGCCGCAGGGCCTTCGCCAATCATAATATCTAACTGAAAATCTTCCATCGCTGGATAAAGAATTTCTTCGATAACAGGGCTGAGACGATGAATTTCGTCGATAAACAAAACATCATGTGGCTCTAAATTTGTTAATAAAGCCGCAAGGTCACCCGCCTTTTCAAGTACAGGACCAGAGGTTTGGCGTAAGTTTGCGCTTAGCTCATTAGCGATAATATGTGAAAGCGTGGTTTTACCTAATCCCGGAGGGCCAAAAATCAGCACATGATCAAGTGCATCACCCCGTGCTTTCGCCGCTGGAATAAAAATTTCCATTTGCTCACGCACCACCGGTTGGCCGATATAGTCCTTTAAAAACTTTGGGCGAATTTGTTCTTCTAATTCACTGGCGACTTCTTCTAAGCCCGCCACGGGTGAAATTAACCTGCCGTTATCATTTAAGTCAGTTAGATCGTCAAACGTACTCATGAAAGGCTGGCCTTAAGTGCATCACGGATGATTTCTTCTACGGATAAAGAGTCATTATTTTTTAAGGATGATGCCACCATTTTACTCGCTTTAGCAGGTTTATAACCCAGTGCTAAGAGCGCATCCACAGCCTCATTTTCAAGCTTTTGCGGACTTGATGTTGTTAACAAATCACCTGTTTCAGATCCCTCGCTCGGCTCTGGCAAACGGTCTCGCATTTCTATAATGAGTCGCTCTGCTGTTTTCTTACCAACCCCCGGCAATTTCGTTAGCCCGACAACATCGCCCGAATGAACCCGCTCTGCAAACTCATTGGCGGTCATGCCCGAGACAATCGCCAACGCCATTTTAGGCCCGACGCCATTAACCTTTAACAGCAAACGAAACAAGGCGCGTTCTTTTTCTGAGCTAAAAGCAAACAAGGTGTGTGCATCCTCACGCACGATTAAATGAGTGAATAAAATCACTTCATTGTTCACTTCTGGCAAGTCAATAAAGGTCGTCATTGATGCCAATAATTCATAACCCACACCCGCCACATCCAGCAACAAATCTGGGGCTTGTTTGTGCAGTACAGTACCGCGTAATCGTCCAATCATAATTTATCCATTTGCCGCTAAAGCATTTTTTAAACGGGCCTTTGTTGCCCCAACATGCGCATGACTTAATGCAATCGCAAGCCCATCAGCGGTATCTTCTTGAATTTTACCTTGCAGGTTTAACAGTAATTTTACCATATGCTGAACTTGTGACTTATCCGCGCTACCTTTACCAACGACTGCCTGCTTAATTTCGCGCGCGCTGTATTCAAAAACAGGAACATTTTGCATTACCGTGGCACAAATAGCAGCACCACGTGCTTGCCCTAATTTTAAAGCAGACTGCGGATTTTTTGATAAGAATACTTCTTCAATCGCCATTTGTTGTGGTTGAAACTCACGAATCAAAAGCTCCACCTCTTGGTATATTTTACCCAAGCGATCTGGAAAACTCGCCTTGCCTAAACGAATACAAGTACTAAATACGTGTTTGCTATGCCGTCCGTCACTGTCAATAATCCCTATCCCCGTAATCCGTGAGCCCGGATCAATCCCAATTATTCTCATTCCCCATGTTTCCTTTTTGTTTTATTTTTATGAGCTTACCATTTTTTTTATTAAATGGATAACCAATTAGCTGATGTTTTGTGCATTATGAAAAGATGATGTTTATGTATGACTTAGTGGATAAGAGTAAAACTTATCCAAGCTATGACTCTACAGCTCAAATCCCCCACTCAATACAAACGCACTAAGCAATCCATCAATTGCTATATTCAGCTTAAACATAGGCAAACTCTCACCATCACGCGCTTCAAAATAAGCCTTGGCTTTGGCTTTATCCACCGTGTCTTTTAAAGCATCGAAGCGACCGTATTCGTTGATATTGCTCTCGGTAGTTCGGGTGCTTAACAGGGCGTTGAGCTTGTCTTCATCCACCGCCAACACTTCAACCAAGCGCATTACTTGTGTGTTTTTCGCATTGGCTTGGTATTGCGTAATATAATCCCTGAGCGTTTTGCCTTGTTCTGGGTTTACATCACCGCGTTGTACGTCATTTAAAAACAGATTGGCGTATTTTTGTTCGTCTTGGCTTAGCGAGGCAAAGGATTTATGCAGTTCATCAACCGCTGATTTTAGCGCGTCATCACCCGCATCCCCTGCCCCTGTTTGTAATAATTTCAGGTATTTATCAAAACGGGTATTCATATAATCCGCGTCGATTTTTCCCGTGTCGATTTCGTTTAAATGTCCTGCCAAATCAAAAGGCACATCTTCACTGCCAGCGCCTCCGCAGCCACTTTCACCTTGGTATAACTCTTTATAACGCAATGCCAGTGTTAAATACGCCGTTTCATCCAATAACAGTTTTACCTCAGAATCGTGCGATTCATCCCAGCAAAAGCCCTGAATTCTGGCGGATTCCAAATAGCCATTTAACTGGCTAAACAGTTTGGCAAATTTGCCACAAACAACAAATATAACTGTTGATCAGGCTCGCGCTTAATATGAACATAGGGTTTTTTATGCGCCAGCCTTGCTACTAAATATTTTTTAACTTCTCTTCCCCTGCACATACAACACCACATCTTTTATCACCAATTTCTGCACAGCAGAGATAAGCGTTTGCATAAGGGAATAGTCTGGTTGATTGTTTTTGGTTGGGAGTTGAACTACAGTTTTTCTCATGGCTACACGATTATATTTGTTACCATAATCAAATTTTTTAGATGTAGAAATTTTACTTGATGTAATAATCATAAATGCAATTAATTTATTAAATAACTCAAATTTTGGAACTAAATGCTGAATATGAGAATAACCAATAAAATCTGTTGCTTGATAAAACATAGTCTCCGCACCTAATGTCGTATCCGAACAAGTTAAAGTATTCGCTTTATTTCGTGCTTTTAGATTTGAGAATCCCATAACCCCATTATCTGATGAAGAATTTGAGATTAAAGAAACTTTTCCATCATTTGCAATTATTTCCTCGTTTTTTAATCTGTAATATTTTGTTGGATTTATCTCAAACAAATCCCCCAACCTAAACTCACCCCACTCAACACCTTTTAACTTAGCATCAAGTAGGGATTCTACTTTCCCAGTTCTTGGCTCCCTCCTTGTCCTTTTAAGATATTGCCCACTTCCCAAGCCAAGTAGTCACCTACTGTCTTTTTGAAATCTTCTAAAGTAGGTTTGGTATCAATAGGGGCTGATTTGTTCCAGTCTGCTCCATCGTTAGGGTCTATGGTATCTTCGTAGTACTCTTTTTCGCTAAAAATATTGAGCTTACTCTTGCCAAAACGTACCAAGTTTACTACCTCTTCGTAACGCTCTTTGGCATTGGCAGTATCTTTTAGGTTGTTACTCGCTTTTTTACGGTTGGTTCTTGTGTAACCATCGTTTGAGAAGTCTATAAACTTGACCATCTCCTCTTTATGGTGTGGCTCATTGATTCTAAATACATAGATGTTCGTCTGTACGCTTGATTTACCGATGAAAATATCAACAGGCATTTTGATACTTGCTATGAGGGTATGCTTTTTTAGTATCTTTTTGTTGTAGCTTATTGCTTTTCCACTACCTGCTGAGTTTTGTATGATGATAGCTCCATAGCCCTTGTTCATCATATCTAAAGCATTTTGTACAAAGTTCATACCATTGCCATCGGCTGAATAGGGAGGATTCAGTACAAAAGCATCAGCAGGGAACTTTTCATCTGTTTTGCCATAGCCATACTTGCCATCAAAATCAAATGAGTCTTCGTTTAAGATGTTGGAGCTTCCATCGCCCATGAGTATCATATTTAAGATAGCCAACATATAGACATCGGGCAGTAGCTCTACACCTAAAAGCTGTTTTGCTTTTATGTCTAGCTGTTTTTGCGCTAGTTCATTGGGTGAAGTGATGCTCTCTTTGGCATCTATTAGCATTTCATTCATAGCAGAGACTAACAGCCCTGCTGAACCCGTGGCAAAATCCCATACATAAGAGTCTTTATTTACCCTTGTGAGCTTTACTAGAAGTGTTGCTATGTACGATGGTGTGAGTACCACATCATTTAGCTTGTCTTGCGAGAAGCCTAGCCAACCGTACATCTCATTAAACAGCTTTCCTGTAAAGTCGGTGGTGAGTCCTATTTTGTAATATATTCCTATGTCATCTACGATTTTAGAAAAGACACGTTTTAGTTGGCTCTCTCCATTGCTTACTTTGTTTATATTTTCAGTCGTCAGGGTATTTTTTAGCGTCCTGAGAATAAAATCTTTTTTCTTTTGAGGAATGTGTTTTTCAGATAAAAATGCTTTTATTTTTCTGATAATGATATCGCCGTCTTTATCACCTTCTTCAATGGAAGATTTTAAATCGGTCTTATCAAGAGGTCTTACTTTACCAGGTATGCCAATAGTCGCCATGATGGTTGCAGCTACTAGATAGATGCGGTCTTTTTCACCTAAGCCTTTTTCATTTTCATAAATGTCATTATTTAGCTTGACCAAAGAGCTATCAATTTCTCGCTCTTTTTGCTCTTTAATGGCTTCTAGTTCTTCTTGTGAGAGTTGTAGATGTTTTACTTTTTCTATAAAAGCATCAAAGTTTTTAGGTGCTAAAAAAGAGAGGTCTGTAAATTCGCCTATCTTCTGCCCTGCCCCATAGTTACTTTTAGAGACAAAATACACACCTATCTCATGCTCTATATCTCCCTTGCTATCTTTATGCCCCGTGATGCCAATAGCGATAATATCGGTATAGTTCGTATAGTGTAACAAGGCATTGGCATAATGCACTGCCCCATTGACTGCAAAGTCTTTTATGTTTGTAAAATGAGGTTCATATTTGGCTTTTGTATTTTCTACTTGTCCCTTTTTGTTGAGTTTGACAAGTTTGTTTTTCTGCCCTTTGTACTCTATGAGGACAGGATAGTCATCTAGGTTTTTATCTTGTAGTAACAACTTAGCATCAGGACGATTACCACCTTTTCCGCCACTTTTAGACTCATACTCTTTTAAAGCCTTATCTATTTCGTTGTTTAAAGATGCTTGTTCTAACTTATAATCCAAATTATATGATTTGAGCCAACCATTGGCTAAGTCTGCTATATCTGGTTCTATTGATTGTGCCATTTTTGTTCCTTGTTTGTACTTCGTGCTACATCCCTGATTCGAATCAGCGCGGTGCTTGTTTAAGCAAAGAGTTTTTTGTGATTGCCATTAATTAAACGCGAAAATGCCGAAAGCGCATCGCGCACGTTGGAGACATCAAAATCACTGCCGTTGTTTATCCAAGTAGAAAACAGATGGTCGTAGGCGATAAAGTAGCCTAGCTCTTTTTGAATGTATTCTAGCGTGTCTGGGTCGTCTTCGCTAAGCTGGGCAATGTCTGCTTCGCTCATGCCTTGTTTTTTCGCAAAGGCGATTTGTTGATCAGACAGGTATTTGTAGAAGATAAAGCCAAGAATATAATCTTTATATTCGTTGGCTTCTATTTTTGACCGCATTTGATTTGCGGATTCCCAAATTTTGGCGGCAAGCTGTTGTTTATTCAAGTGTGATTCTCGGGTTTGTGAGTTTAAAATTTTTGTTTTTTTAAAACCACAAAACTATAGCATATTGAAACACATAGATTGCTGTTCTCGAATCAACAGATTTCAGCTGGCAAGCTCAGCTAAGTAGGGTAGGTGTAGCTTATAATGAGCTTTTAACAGTTTGCTGCTAATTTTTTTAGCGCTTTCCTTTCCTTACGGCGCATTCCTGCAAGGTATAAGGTTGGGATGGCAAATAACGTTAGCAATGATGAGAAGCCAACACCCCACACAATAGCAGTCGCTACAGGGCCCCAAATGAGTGAGTGACCGCCTAAGCCAGTAGCGAGCGAGAATAGGCCGGCAATGGTTGTAAGCGTGGTTATCATAATCGGGATTACACGTCGGCGTGAGGCATAGATAATGGCATGGACGACGCTCATTTTAGCTTCAAGCCTGTCATTGGCGGCTGAGATTAGTACAATCGCGGCATTAACGGCGATTCCTGTGAGTGCGACGATTCCGTAAAGTGTGTATAAACTTAGTGGGTTTCTGGTGACTAATAAACCGAGAATAACGCCGGTAAATGCCAGCGGTACGGTGGTTAAAATAATCATTGGTTGGAAGTAGCTTTTGAACTGAGTGCCTAAAATCAGGTACATTATGCCAACGCCAAAGAGCATTAATTGGGTGAGTGATGAGATGCTGTCATTGATGTCATCCAGTTGTCCGGTGAAATCTAGGTTAATAGTCGGGAACTGATCTTTGATTTTATCCCACTCATCTACCATCATTTTATTGGCGGTTACGGTGTCGAGTTGGCATTTTGAATAGTCGCGCTCATCGCCAAATAATGCAGGGCGTAGGCGACATGTCATAAAGTCTTCTTGATTTTGTCGTTGTTCAATATTAGCTTCTAAGGTTATCGCACGGCGGAAATTGTAGTGACGGATATTACCTAATGAGACTTTGCGTTGTTGAATCAAAAGCTGACTGAGTGGAATACTACGCGTTACAGCGCCATTTTGTTTTACAGGCATTCTAAAGTTTAGTAATTCACCAATGTCATGCCCATCGAGTTTTTCAGCCCGCACGCGAATTTGTAGCTTTTCGCCGTTATCTTGCATTTCAGCAACCACTTCACCGTCAACCAGCAAACGAATAGCACGGCTTATGTCGATAGGGTTAACCCCTGCACGGCGAATCGCATCGTGGTTCATTTTTAGGGTTAGTTCCATGCGCCCAGCGTGGGCATCATCTGCGATGTCTTTGATGCCTTTAATGTTTTTGAGTATTTTAGTGAGTGCATCGCGGGCTTTTTCAATGGTTTTGTAGTCATCGCCACGAATCTTTACGCTAATGGGTTTACTCACAGGCGGGCCGCCAGCAAGCGGTAGAAACGATACATTACTTGGGCCGATTACGCTGGTAACTTCCTCGCGCATTTCATCAATGATGACATTTACGGCGCGCGCTCCTGTTTCCATTGGCTGTAAACTAACTAGAATTTGCCCGTATTGATCACCAAACAGCTGTTCTGTTTCGGTAAACATGACGCCGGTATAACTGGCTACCGCGCGCATATCTTGTTGTTTTAAATGTTTTTTTATTATTTTTTCGACATTAAGTGTTGCATTGAGTGTTTTTTCTAACGGGGTTGACGGTGGCATTGATACATTCACGTAAAACAGGCGTAAATTATCCGCTGCAAAAAAGTCTACTTTCACCATGCCCGCCGCTAAAGCGCCAATGGCGGTAGCAAACGCTAAAAATACCGAGAGTAACGTCAGTTTCGGCCAGCGTAAGGCTTTTATTAGAAGCTTGGAATATTTGAGTTGAATCCAGTGAATAAAGGATTCACGCCAACGTTGAATGCGTGATTTTTTAGTAAAGTCTAAGTTCGCACCATGCACGTGTGATGGCAGCATCCAGAAAGCTTCAACCAAGCTAATCGTTAGGGCAAGTGTGACTACAATCGGCACAACTTGCATAAACTTACCTAAAATACCGGGAACCAGAGTTAGTGGCAAAAAAGCTGCAATGGTGGTTAGCACCGCTGTGGTTACAGGCTTAGCGACCTCTGCCATTGCCTCGCGCACCGCTTGTAAAGAATCCATGCCACGTTGTAAACGGTAATAAATCGATTCGACCACCACCACCGCATCGTCTACCAACATGCCGAGAACAATGATAATGCCGAGCAATACCATGATGTTTAAAGTTTCACCCATCGAGGCCAATATCAAAAAAGTAGCGGCTAATATGAAGGGAATTCCGATCGTGGTGAGCAATGAA
>JALSJU010000024.1 GCA_026989145.1 Thiotrichaceae bacterium | reverse complement strand
AAAAAGCTAAAATTGAGTTACAAGATTTATTGCTGCGTTATCCCAATTTTATGGACGAAGGCGAAGCGCTATTAAAGCGTCATTTGGGCGCTAGCGATGTTGCGAAAAAACTATGGGCTGGGGTAGTAAAGGCTAGTTATAGTTAACTCTATTTTTGTACACCTCAACACGTTACAGTTTATGAGGTGCTAAATGCCTTTCATCATTGCTTATTTTCTGATCATCTCATATATCAGTCCATTGGTATTGGCTTGGCCGTTATTTTTAAAATTTTATGCGAAAGTAGTTAATCTACAGCATAGGATTATAAAAATAATGAAAAATTTAAGACCATTTTCAGACTATTTAATGAGTAAGCTTATCGACTGGCTGATTATTCTCTTTATCGCGGCGCTAATACTCTGGGCAGCCTTTACACTACCCGTTTTTTCCTCGAAGACGTTAAATACTGACCTATCAAAAGATACTGAAGCAAGATTAAAGTCAACGGTTTCAACTTTGGTAAATACCTATAATCCGCGTACTTACCGTTATGAAACATTGGACTTTACTACCGACTTCTTGCGTAGTGAGTTAGCGCAGTTCGGTACGGTTGAAGTTCAGGCTTTTGGTGATATTGAGAATGGTGAGAAGATTTATAAAAATTTAATACTTCGTTTAGGCCCGCATACAAAAGAGAGCGGTAGTCAATAATATCCATATAGTTATCTTCATGCTTTTTACCCCAGCATAGGAGATTATATTAGCGTGGTAGGTGGTCTAGGTGAGTTTCAAACTTTAATTGATCTTAAAAAGAGTTTTGTTCGCTCATCACCGTTGCCGATTGTATCGTTTAATACGCTTAATCATTTTGGGCCGACAGGTGCGAAAGATCACTTGCATTATCAAGAGCAAGGTTATCCTTCATTATTAATTACTGATACAGCAAAGTTTAGAAAGCAGGGTGAAAAGAAGTCAGTTGTTGAAGCACTGGACTATAAAAAAATGGGTTTATTAGTTAAGGGTTTGTACCACGTGGTGATGGATAATTATTCTGAATTTGTAGATCCTATTCATATGGCAGAACGATAAAGTACTATAATTAAAAGTGGTAACCCACCCCTAAAAACAGGTTGTTATTTGAATAACTGGTCTCCATTACACGGGGTATTTTTCTACCGCCAATGGGAGTACTAATCGTTGTGCCATCATAATCCCATTGGTTAAGGGTGTAGCCTGCATTAGCGGTAAAACCTTTTAATTGTTTGGGTTGATAATGTAGCTGGCTAGTGAGGGTAAAATATGTTCCTGAAAGCTCAATGCCACTACCAATAATATTATTGTCCATTTGACCCGTTTGTAGGTTAAATGAGGTATTTAGGGTAACGCTTAAATCAGGTTTAATTTGATATTGTGCAAAGGCTGCCGTTCCAAGTTTATAGGTTTTAATCTCTGTATCGAAGCGGTCTGCTAGTTCAATCAGCAGGTTGGCCGTGTTTTTCATATTATGCACTTCCATAAAAGGTAGGCTCAAACCTGTATTGATACCAATACCTAGGTGTTTTTTACTATCTTTAAGTAGCTCATAACCCAAGCCTAAATCAAAATTAATGCCATGCATACGATAATCAGCCGGCACAGGGAGCTGCGTGTAATCAGCGACACGATCACTAATGCTATCACCCACAAATGGGATAGGGGAGGTTAATGGCTTACTTGCAAAGTCAGTTACTTTGTTCAAAGTATCGGAATCGAAATACTCGAGGTTAAAAGAGTAATATAGCTTTCCTTTGCCGATACGTTGGTGACTCTCGGACAGTGAAAGCGTATTGATGGGCAGTGTTATCTGGTGCGAGAATAAAGGTTTGACGGTTTGGGTTATAATGAATTCACCGGTGCCTAAATTTAGCTCTAGTGCGTTCAGTGTCTTTAAAGGTAATACGCTAGTTAGACCTAAAAGTAGTAGTTTATGTAACGTCGGTAGCTTCATTTAAACGTTTATTCCTTAGAGAAACAGTAACTATACCTAGAATTTTGAGCTTTTAAAGAAAACTTTGTTTAGAAGCCTGTGTACGAATCGCGACGCGCGCAAAGATTTCAATTTATTAGTGATTTGGTGAATAGGACAGATTAGCGAATAGAGTGTAGCGGTCCACCTCTAAAAGGAGCAAATCCAGTTCCAAAAATCACCCCAGCATCCAGTAAATCAGCATCTTCAACCAAATCTTCATCGAGACATTTTTGCGCTTCGATGGTGAGCTTACTGATTAAGCTCTCTTCAAGTTGTTGTCTATCCCCCGACCAGGGTTGTTGCTTGGCAATATCTTTTTTACCTTTGCTCCAGCGATAAAAACCTTGCCCCGTTTTTTTACCTAAGTTGCCACTTTCTACGGATCGATCTAATGAGCTAGGGATGCTGACACCAACGGTGTCAGCAACGATTTTTCCTACATGCAGACAAATATCTAATCCCACCGTATCAGCAAGTTCTAAAGGCCCCATTGGCATGCCATAATGGGTGGCAGTTTGATCAATTACCGTGACAGGGATACCTTCTTGATGAGCGATTACGCCTTCCAAAATATAGGGCATTAAAATACGATTGATCAAAAAACCGGGTGAGCTTTTAACCGCTAAAGGCAGTTTATTGATATGTGCGCTAAAGCTTTTTGCTAGGCGAATAATATCGGGGTCGGTTTGATTGGGGGTATGGATGACCTCAACCAAAGGCATTTTAATCACAGGGTTAAAAAAGTGTAAACCGACGAGTCGTTCGGGTTGTTGCATCGCTTGTGCAATATCACTTAGAACAATACTTGATGTATTGGTGGCAAGAATAGCCCCCAGTCTGGTACGTTGTTCAAGGTTTTTAAAGAGGCTGCGCTTGGCGCTTAAATCTTCAAAAATAGCTTCAATGATCACATCCGCCTTGGTTGCTCCATCGCCGTTTAAATCAGGGATTAAATTATCTTGCGCATTTCTAATCCGCAGTTTATCTTTTTTATAACGTCGCTTAAATACCTTATTTGCGCGCCCCACCACCTTTGCTAGGGCTTCTGTTTGAGTATCTTGCAAGGTAACACGCAAACCTTGCATGGCACACCATATTGCAATATCGCCACCCATTACACCGGCACCGATAATATGTACATGCTTGGGTGAAAATAAGGATTTATCCCCCGAGGCTTTTAAACGGTTCTGTAAAAAAAACACGCGTACTAGGTTTTGTGCAGTTTCGGTGGCTACAAGAGTCGCGACTGATTCAGCTTCGCCTTGAAACATGGCATCGGTATTGCTGCCATGAAACTCCCAAAGGTTAATTAAGGCGTAGGGCGCAGGATAATGTTCTTGCTTGGCTTTGTGAGCAACCTGCTTACGCATTTTGCTGGCAACTAGCTTTCGCAATATAGGCGTTTCTAATAAACGCTGAAACCGTGTTGGTTTTTGTTTGGCTGGCTGATCAAGCACGGTTCGCAGAGCAGTAACTTCTAACTGCCTGTGCGGGACACAGGTATTAATCAGACCCATTCTCTTGGCTTGTCGGGGGAGAATATTACGGCCTGTCAGTATGAGTGGCACGGCATTTAAAACCCCAATTTTACGTATTGAGCGCACCGTTCCACCAAACCCAGGATGAATACCTAGTTTGATTTCGGGGAATGAAAATTTAGTGGGAGGTTCGTCATCAGCCACTATATAGTCACATGCGAGCGCAAGCTCCAGCCCACCGCCCATACAAAAGCCTTTAACCATCGCCACCGTGGGAATAGGCAAGGATTCTATCTTTTGACAAAGGTCTTGGCCTAATTTAATAAAGCTCAGTGCAAGCTTATGGTCAGCCTCACTATCAGTTATTCCTTGAAAACCTTTTACATCAGCACCCGCTATAAAGCCACTGGGTTTATTGGAATAGATTATTAAACCCTTGGTATTGCTGTTAATAATTTCGCTGCATGCGCTTGAAAGTTCGTTAATAATATCGGGGTTTAGCACATTGGTTGAAGCACCGTTTAAGTCAAGCGCTAGCCAAGTGACATCATGATCATCTGTGTTGATTTTTAGGTGCGTGTAGATGCCGTAAATACCATTGTCGTTTGTTAAAGCGTTCATACTGCCTCCACCAACATTGAGCCACCTTGACCACCGCCAATGCATAAGCTGGCAATGCCTTGTTTAGCGTGCTTGCGTTGTAATACATGGGCGAGATGCAGGACGATTCTAGCGCCACTAGCACCAACAGGATGCCCGAGAGCAATCGCGCCACCATCAATATTCAATTTATCGTCAGGGATTTTACCAATAGCTGCTGGCTGAGCTAAATTATTCTTACAATAGTCTGTATTGTTTAATGCCATCACGCAGCTCTGAACCTGTGCAGCAAAGGCTTCGTTGATCTCCCAATAATCAATTTCAGCTAACGGTATTTGATGTTCAATCAGCGTTTGAGTAATCGCATGCGCAGGGCCTAAACCCATTTGAGCTGGGTTTAGGCCAGCCCATTGCGCGGGATTAAGTTTGGCAATCGGGCTGAGTTTATACAGTTCGACAGCTTCGTCACTGGCAAGGATAACGCTACAAGCGCCATCAGTAATTTGCGAGCTATTACCCGGGGTGACTTTACCGTAAGGTTTATCAAAAAAAGGTTTTAGTTTGAGACCTTTGCATGAGATCTCATTTTCCAATTTATTCTGATAATTGAGTTGGATGTTAAAAAAACATCAAATCAATCGCTAGTTCTTCTCTATTTTTACCTTAATACTTACATTTTTAAGCCTA
>JALSJU010000023.1 GCA_026989145.1 Thiotrichaceae bacterium | reverse complement strand
ATAGGCTTAAAAATGTAAGTATTAAGGTAAAAATAGAGAAGAACTAGCGATTGATTTGATGTTTTTTTAACATCCAACTCAATTATCAGAATAAATTGGAAAATGAGATCTCATGCAAAGGTCTCATATATATATATATAGGACAGGCATAAGTGAGAACTTGGTTGAATTGGTATCTGAGGATGCTTCTCTAGTTTACCCAACCTGGTCGCCTGATGAAAAATACATTGCATATCTTACTTACATTACAGTGCTCTTAGTCAACGTTCTACAGCTTATCGAAAAATTTCTTTTTATAACTTGAGGAATAAAGATAAGTTTGAATTTAGCACTAGCAGTATACTTCCCCCGAATACTGCTAATACATATAACTATCAACCAATAGGCAATCTTAGTTGGGTTAATTAAATGTATAAAAATAAAGATAAAAAATGAAGCCAATTTATTATTGTTTGCTCCCTAGCTAAATAAAAACTAACGGCGAAACATTAAATCGATTACTAATCTTTTTAATTTGTTCAATATTCAGTTTTCTTTTCCCTGTCAATATTTCAGAGACTACACCTTGGCTTCCAATTTCTTTTAAATCAGCTTGGTTTAGACCCTGTTCTTTCATAAGATATTTTAAAGCATCAATAGGGGAAGCTTCAGCAAGTTTATAGTTTTGATCTTCATAATTTTCAATTAAGTTACCAATAGTTTCCATAACAGGCGCTAATTTATGGTTTTGATTATTGCCAACTTCATCAATTAAGTTATCTAAAGTTGCCACAAGCGCGTTATATTCATTTTCAGAGTGAGGAACTGAAAATATAGAATTAATGCTAGGCCATATTTTCTCGATATTTTCTAATTGAGTATTCATTTTATTTTCCATTTTTCTTTATCATATTCTTTGTGTGTGAGCACATGGCGAACATACAAACATTGCGTGTTGTAGTGTATAGCGGCAACCAGTCTAATCTTATTGCCACCAATATTAAATACGGTTAAATTATTAACTTTATCTACACTTGGAAAAATCCCTCTTAGTTCTGAGAAGTTAGATATTCTATTTTTTTTAATAATCCTATACCAAGCATCTAAAGTCGTAGAAGTGTTTGGATGGATTTCAGAAAAATCTATTAACCTTTTTCTTGTAATCACATGCATGGAATATATTCCATCTCGTATTGAGATTTTTTACAAGTAGCAGAACAAAGTTGACTTTAATCATAACAGCCGCGCTGATAAGCACCCGGTGTAACCCCAAGCGCACGTTTGAAATGACGGTTTAAATGGCTTTGATCACTAAAGCCACACTCTACTGCCACATCCGATAATTTATAACGAGATTCACTCCGCAATAATTGTTTTGCTTTATGAACACGTCGTTGCACTTGGTAAGCATGCGGTGGCAGCCCTACGGTTTTATTAAATAAGCGCGCCAAATAAAAAGGGCTTAGTTCGGCTGAATCAGCCAGTGTTTGCATTGAAACATTCTCCGCAAAATGCTCATCTAAATACTCCCGCATGCGCCGTACAACATTTGGCTCATGAGTCAGTGGAAGCAACCTTTTAGTCTGTTTTGCATGGCGGGATATAAGTTGTAGCATGGTACTTAAATACAGCGTTTCGCGCGCCAATGTATTATTAGACTGGCTCAGCAATGCAAATAACTCACGCAGTTTATTTGCCATAAAACCGTCGTCAACAACCGCTTGAGGAAACCACGGGGCATCACTTTTTGCGCCTTGTAACTCCAGCGATACATTGGATAACAATTCAGGTGTAGGGTACATCGCGCGGTACGACCAACCATTCTCTGCCGCTTTATGCCCATCATGGACTTGATCAGCATTCACCAGCACAATACTATTTTGAGGTGCAATATGGTTCGCACCTGAACGGTAAAAACGCTGCGCTCCAGATTCAATAACATTAATGCAATAGCCTTCATGCACATGCCGAGAGAAGGTATGATTATGAAATTTCGCATCCAGTAACTCCAAACCACCGAGGTCATTTGCGCAGCTATATCGGACTTGATTGGTTGGCTTATTCATCGGCTAAGCTTATCATGTTAAAACAGTCCCGTTTTGAACAAAACTGCGCTTGAAAATAGTTTCAGGCAACCCAATAATCTACCAATCTTAAGGAATCTCTGAACAACCTAGTTGAGTTCCGCGAGTTTACAAGGCATCAAGTCCTAGGCGTATTTTTTGAGAATGGTCGCTCCCTTCACAAAAAATAAAAACAACGGAATTGATGCCTTGTAAGCTCGCCCTACGGGGCAACGCCAGAACTCAGCTAGGTTGTTCAGAGCTTCCTTACGCCTTATTTTATAAAAATACCGGAAATTAACATCATGAAGCAATACCGTGGTACTACCATTTTATCCGTCCGCCGTAATGGCAAAGTCGTTATCGGGGGAGATGGCCAAGTCTCAATGGGCAATACGGTGATGAAAGGCAATGCACGTAAAGTGCGTCGCTTGTATGATGATAAAGTGATTGCTGGTTTTGCGGGGGGTACGGCAGATGCGTTCACCCTGTTTGAAAAATTTGAAGCAAAGTTGCATGAATACAACGGCAACTTAACTCGCGCAGCCATTGAGCTGGCAAAGGACTGGCGAACCGATCGCGGCATGCGCCAGTTAGAAGCTTTATTGGCGGTGGCTGATAAAGAAACTTCATTAGTAATCACTGGTAATGGTGATGTGATCGACCCTGAGGATAATTTAATTGCGATTGGTTCTGGCGGGCCTTTTGCGCAATCAGCAGCACGTGCTTTATTGGATAATACGGAACTTTCAGCGAGAGAAATTGTTGAAAAGGGGTTAAGCATTGCAGGCGATATTTGTATTTATACTAATCACAATCAAACCATAGAAGAACTTTGATGCATCAGAGCATTCATACTTCACTTTAGCTCGGCGTTATCTTTGTACTCGAATCGTCACATACTTTTGTATGCTCACATTCTCCGTGCAAAGATGCCTTGATCTAAAGCGAATTATAAACGCTCTGAACCATCAAAGTACCAACGTAATAGATTTAGCTCCTCCATTATAAGCAGTAAAAGAGAACCATTATGTCAATGACCCCAAGAGAAATTGTTCAAGAACTCAACAAACACGTTGTCGGGCAAGATGATGCCAAACGTGCCGTGGCAATTGCCTTACGCAACCGCTGGCGTAGACAGCAGCTTGATAGTGATTTGCGCCAAGAAGTCACGCCTAAAAATATCTTGATGATTGGCCCTACCGGTGTTGGTAAAACGGAGATTGCACGTCGTTTGGCAAAGCTTGCGAATGCCCCTTTTATTAAAGTGGAAGCGACTAAATTTACTGAAGTGGGTTATGTGGGTAAGGAAGTCGATTCGATTATTCGTGATTTGGTCGATGTAGCGGTAAAGCTAACCCGTGAACAAGAAATTAAAAAGGTTAAAAACCGCGCCGAAGATGCGGCTGAAGATCGCATTTTAGATATTTTATTACCGCAGCCAAAAGCAGATAGCGAATGGACAGAAAGCCCCTCGGTAAATGAAGAAAACCCTACCCGCCAAAAGTTTCGCAAAAAACTTCGTGAAGGCAAACTCGATGACAAAGAAATCGAAATAGATATGCAAGCCAGCCCCGTGGGTGTTGAAATTATGACACCACCGGGCATGGAGGATATGGCGGACCAATTGCAAGGCCTGTTTAAAGACATGGGCAAAGGAAAGACAAAAAAACGTAAGCTAAAAATCAAAGATGCGCTAAAAGAACTCGCCGAAGAAGAAGCGCATAAGCTGGTTAATACGGATGACTTAAAAGCGCAAGCACTAGAAAATGTAGAACAAAACGGCATCGTGTTTTTAGATGAAATCGACAAAGTAATCCAAAAAGGTGAAATGGGCGGCGCAGGGGTTTCACGCGAAGGCGTACAGCGAGATTTACTACCCTTAATAGAAGGCAGTACCGTTACCACCAAGCACGGCATCGTAAAAACAGATCATATTTTATTTATTGCCTCAGGCGCTTTCCACCTTGCTAAACCATCCGATTTAATCCCTGAACTACAAGGTCGTTTACCTATTCGGGTCGAATTAACCGCGCTGACGGCAGATGATTTTAAACGAATCTTGACAGAACCAGATGCATCACTCACAGAACAATATCAAGGCCTACTAAAAACAGAAGGCGTTGAGGTCAAGTTTACTGACGATGGAATTCAGCGTATTGCTGAAACAGCATATCAAGTGAATGAGCAAACCGAAAATATAGGTGCAAGACGCTTACATACCATTGTTGAGCGTTTATTAGAAGAGGTTCTTTTTTGTGCACCTGATTGTAGCGATGACGTTGTAGTCGATGCCAAAATGGTGGATGAAGTTTTAGGTGAACTTATTGAAGATGAAGATTTAAGCCGTTATATTTTATAAGTGGTTAGCTCCTCTATTTTGCTGACTTGACCTGACCCGATATAAGGGCAATCAAAGCGACTAGAATCTTCAGGTATAATCCACACATAAATTGAATTAGGATAACTACAAAATGACCCCTACAAACATCGCACTACACCAAAAATCTAGAGTTTTAGAACTCACCTGGCCTGACGGTGTAGTACACAACCTACCCTGCGAATACTTGCGCGTTTACTCGCCTTCTGCCGAAGTTCGTGGCCATGCACCGGGGCAGGAAACATTACAACTCGGCAAAGAAAACGTCAATATTAAAGAAGTTGAAGCCATCGGTCGTTACGCAGTAAAACTAGGTTTTGATGACAACCATGACAGCGGCATCTACGATTGGGGCTTACTCCGCGACCTAGGTGACAACTACGATATACACTGGGCAGATTACTTAGCGCGCTGTGAGGAGGCAGGATATACCCGTAAAGAGCCAGGGCAAATCATATAACCTTTTAAAAAAGAGATGTCCACGAAAGGCACGAAAAGACACGAAAGTTAAAGAAGTCTTCTTTATGTTGTTCGTTGTGACAGTGGATATAATAATAGAACCTGCCAACAAATAAGAATACTTGAAAAAGCCCTTCGCTTCTAAAGCATTCAACTACGTTTATAGATTAAATTAGGCTAATTTACACCAAGACCTCGCCCTAACATTTCGTGCCTTTCGTGGACATATTTTCTTAACTTATTTTACAAATAAAAAATGTGGATAAATAACCTAAAATACAATCAAGACGGCCTCATCCCCGCTATAGCCCAGCAACATGACAGCAAAGAGATGTTAATGATGGCGTGGATGAATGCTGAATCCATCCAAGAAACCTTAGAAACAGGTCGTGTCTGTTATTGGTCTCGCTCTCGTCAGGCCTTTTGGCGCAAAGGTGAAAGTTCTGGACAAGTTCAAATGCTTAAAGAGTTACGAGTTGATTGTGACAGCGACACCTTATTATTATTGGTTGATCAAACAGGCCCTGCCTGCCATACCGGACGACGAAGCTGTTTTTACCAAGTGGTAGATGGTGATGAGTTAAAGATTGATTCTGAGCCACTGATTGACCCGAAAGAGCTTTACCATACATAAAGATGCGCTGGATTTTACTTAAAATAATCAGGGGCTATCAATTATTTATAAGCCCTCTTTTTATCAGCAGCTGCCGCTTTGAGCCGACCTGCTCCTGCTACACTCACCAAGCTATAGATCAGCACGGTGCCTTAAAAGGTTTATGGCTAGGAATTCGTCGAATCGGAAGATGCCACCCTTGGAATAAAGGAGGTTATGATCCAGTTCCTAAACGGAAAGACTGAGCAAGTTCAATATATTTCATAAGATGAAGCGTAATCGTTATTTTATTGTGATAAATTTTAATCTAGCTTTCCAAAAAGAAACCTTAGCCTATAGTCATCAAGTCGTTATAATACTTCTTTTTAATTTAGATGAATGTATAAAATGAATATTGATGCAATCAAAATTGGCGAAGATACGCCAAATGTAGTAAATGTAATTATTGAAATACCTGCGGAATCTTCACCGGTAAAGTATGAAATTGAAAAAGACAGTGGCGCGTTAATTGTTGATCGTTTCATGTCGGCACCGATCTTCTACCCTGCTAACTACGGCTTTATTCCGCATACACTTGCTGATGATGGCGACCCTATGGATGTGCTTGTAGTAACGCCCACGCCTTTAGTCCATAACTGTGTTATTCCTGCCCGCCCAATAGGCATTTTAAATATGACTGATGAGGCTGGCGAAGATGCTAAGGTACTTGCGGTGCCTGCTCACGGCCTTCATTCTGCTTCGGATTATATTCAAAGCTACACGGATTTACCGCCTTTACTATTAGAACAAATTGAACACTTTTTTGAGTACTATAAAGTTCTGGATAAAGATAAGTGGGTAAAAATTGATGGCTGGGCTGATGCTGATGCGGCTAAAAAAGCCATTATTGACAGTATTGATTTATACAATAAATAAAGTAACTACTCAGCAAGTAATAAAAGTGGCAGTAACTGCTCAGATTGTGCCTGAAATTCGTTATCTCAAGGCGAAAAACGATTATTTACATGTGTAATGACCGTTTCTTAACATAGAAATAGCGAATCTCAGGTGCAAACTGCATAGTTACTAAATAACTATCAAAATAAACAGATAATCCATTCATCAACTTATTCTTGGGCAAAACAAATAAGTGGCAATAAAAGATAACACGGAGAAAACAGAACGTAGCGAATATCGGTTATTTCGCGCTCGTGCCTATGTGGCTGCGGGACTTGTTTTCCTTGCCATGTTAGCTGTTTTCTTTCGCTTAATTAATTTACAAGTCCAACAATACGAGCATTTTACAGAGCTATCAAGAGAGAACTATCTCAAACGGATTCCCATTCCACCGGTTCGCGGGTTAATCTACGACAGAAACGGTGTATTACTCGCCGACAACCATATTGAATATGTCTTAGAAGCTAAAGAAGATGATGTTGATGACATGCCTGCGATGCTGCGCAGTTTGATGCAGTTATTGCCTATTAGCTTACAAGAAATTAAAAAATTCAAACAAAAAATGCGCGTAAACTCACGCTTTCAACCCGTTGTTTTAAGAAAAAATCTTACCGAACAAGAAATTGCCACCTTCTCCGCCAATCGGTTTCGATTTCCAGGGTTTAAAGTCAGCGTGCGCATGGAAAGAACCTACCCCTTAGGCTCAGTTGCAGGCCACTTGCTGGGTTATGTTGGGCGTATTGATAAACGCGATTTAAAAAAGCTGGATAAAAAAGAATATAAAGGAACGACCCATATTGGAAAGTCTGGCATCGAAAAACAATATGAAAACCGGCTACACGGCAAGGCAGGCTATGAAGTTATTGAGGTCGATGCACATGGTAAGCCACAACGCAAAGTATCTGAACAAGCACCTATCGCAGGTGAAGATCTATTCTTAAGCATAGATCTTGACTTACAGATTAAGGCCGAAGAATTGCTCAAAGATTACAACGGGGCTGCTGTTGCCATTGATCCCCGTAATGGTGATGTATTAGCAATGGCGAGTATGCCAAGCTTTGACCCCAATTTATTTGTAAACGGTATCTCGTATGCAAATTACAATGCCTTGCGGGATAACCCTGACCGCCCGCTTTATAATCGTGCCATTCAAGGTGCATACCCTCCGGGATCCACCATTAAGCCTATGGCTGCCCTTTCTGGCTTAAACGCTGGCGTTGTCTCACCAACTAGTACTGTTAATGGTAAAGGTTTTTTTCAGATTCCGGGAAATAAACATCGCTTTAGATGTTGGAAAAAATCTGGGCACGGCCACATCAGCTTAAATCGTGCAATTTATCAATCGTGTGATGTTTATTTCTATGATTTAGCATTTCGTATGGGCATCAACCGCTACGCTAAAGCGATGAATAAATTCGGCTTTGGTAAAAAGACAGGAATTGACCTTCCTCATGAACGCTCTGCTTTAATGCCAACAAAAGAATGGAAACGTAAACGTTATGATAAGTTCTGGTATCCAGGAGATACTGTTAACACCGGTATTGGGCAGGGTTTCTTCACTGCGACACCGATGCAGCTTGCCTTTGCTACAGCGACTCTGGCAAACCGTGGCAGAAAAATTAAACCGCATCTTTTATGGGCAACGAGAGCATCTCGAAACTTACCTGAAAAGTTAGTTTCTACCGTAAAACTTCCATCCATAGGCGTAACTAAACTACGTTATTGGGATGATGTTATTCGTGGCATGGTTAACGTTGTGCATGGGGCTGGGGGAACAGCAAGGCGCTCGGGTGCAGGTGCAAAATATCGTTTCGCAGGCAAGACAGGTACCGCACAAGTATTTGGTATTGCACAAAATAAAAAATACAATGCCTCAAAGCTAAAAAAGAAGTTACACGACCATGCGTTATTTGTGGCCTTTGCACCTGTTGAAAGCCCCAAAATCGCACTCGCATTAATCGCAGAAAATGGCGGTGGTGGTAGTAAAGTAGCGGCTCCGATTGCTCGACAATTATTAGATACTTATTTACTTTCTAAAGAAGATAAAGACCTACTCAAAAAAAAGCAAGCCGCTGTGGCTGAGAAGGCTGAAAATAAAGCCATAAAAACCAAAAAAAGAAGAAAAGCCAAGAATGAAAATGGGCGTCGCTAATGGGAAAGTTAAATGGACAACAATAACAATGACTCGAGCTTTTCAAAGCTTATCTTTCGGATTATTTCGAGTATCGACTTAGTACTCATTGTCACCCTGATTTTGTTACTTTCTCTCGGTAGCATCACGCTTTTCAGTGCCTCAGGCGAGAATATGAAAATGATGAATACACATACGATTCATCTCATTCTTGCCACCTCTGTCATGCTTATCGCCTCACAAGTTTCCAGTGAAACCTTAAATCGCTGGTCGATTTGGATTTATACCATAGGACTTATTGTACTTATTTTAGTACTCATTCAAGGCACTATGGGAAAAGGCGCACAACGCTGGTTAGAGCTTGGAAGCCTTCGCTTTCAGCCCTCTGAAGTAATGAAACTTGCTGTTCCCATGATGGTAGCAAGCTACCTGTCCAACAAGAACTTACCCCCTAGCTTTAAAGAAATCTTTATAGCCAGCATTCTAGTCGTTATTCCTATGCTATTGATCGCACAGCAACCAGACTTAGGTACTGCTTTGCTTGTCGCTACAGCTGGCTTTTCAATTATCTATTTTGCCGGCATTCCTTGGAAATGGCTATTTGCTGCTCTAACAGCCGTAGCTGTTGCGGTGCCGTTAGTTTTTAAATACGGCATGCACGAATATCAGCAACAACGTGTATTAACCTTTTTAAACCCAGAGCTAGATCGACTAGGCTCTGGTTATCATATTTTCCAATCTACCATTGCAATAGGCTCTGGTGGTATTCATGGAAAAGGTTGGCTAAATGGTGATCAATCCCGCCTAGACTTTTTACCTGAGCGTCATACTGACTTTATTTTTGCCGTCTTTGGTGAGGAATTTGGACTACTCGGTAATATGATCTTATTCTCACTGTATATTTTTATTATTTGGCGCGGCTTGTACTTAGCCACCAAAGGCCATGATAGCTTTGCGCGCCTTTTAGGTGGCAGTTTGAGCCTAACCTTCTTTATCTATTTATTTGTCAATACCGGCATGGTCAGCGGCATACTGCCCGTGGTTGGCGTACCTTTGCCGTTGATTAGTTATGGTGGTACTTCGATGATAACGCTGATGGCAGCGTTTGGCCTGCTAATGGGCTTACGCCGCCGCAAGCGAAAGGGATACAATAGCTAAGCCCAAAATTTTGCTAACGAATAAAAGAATACCAATTACTTTTTATCAAGTTCCATTCGCGAAACATAATCAGCAATTGCGCTTAAATTTTTATCATCTAGATTTTTAATTAACGCCAGCATTCCAGGATTTGCATTTTTTCGTCGCCCATCACGAATCCACTGCAACTGCCTTAATAGATAAGCATAATGTTGCCCTTGAATACGAGGGAAGAAATTATCTGCATCACCCTGCCCATTAGCACCATGACAAGCCACACACTTTTGCTTATATAAAGCTTCACCCTTATTCAATTGCGTTCCATCACCCTGTCCAACTTCTGTTGTTTTCGCTAACTGTGACACATACTCAGCAACATCGGCTAAACCTTGCGCGCCACCGATTACATCATCACCAGTAAAAGGGAACATTGTCGGATTTTCTCGGTTTCGTGCTCGAATATCAATAAGCTGTTTTATAATGACTGTGCGATGCTGCCCAGCAATCACAGGGAAACTCCCATCCTGTTTACCCCAGCCGCTTTTTTCATGGCACGATGCACATAATTCGTAAGTGACTTTGCCATTTTTACTATTAGGCGTAAGTTTTACCGCCTCTGCAACTTCATCACTGCCAAAAGAAGCTGTACTGTAAGCCACTAACAAAATAGCCAAAAACATTTTATTTATTTTCATATCATAAGTTTCATACTTGACCAATATTAATATAATAATATCATTATATGCTTATACTCTATTCATAAACTTACTGGGTTCATGATATGAGTCAACCTTCTCAACATATAATTTCTCGCTTAATAATCCTTAGCTTATCGCTATTATTTTTTAATAGCAACGTAATGGCATCGGATGAAATAAAAACATTTGAAACATCTGACTCTACAGAAATTGACGTGCGTATATTTTCAGCCAAAGGCGATAAACTTTTAATTGGCTTTGCTTGTGACCAAGGTGCAAGCAAGGCAGAAGAAAAAACCTCACAGGCATTGGCGAAAGACGGCGTTGAAGTTTGGATGCCAGATATGCTTTCGGCTTATATGCTACCCAAGGTTCGCAGTAGTTTAAAAGACATCCCTACAAATGGGCTTATAAAAATTATTAAAGAAGCCCAAAAAACCAACAAGAAAGTCTATTTAGTCGCAAGTGGCCCAGACACAGAATTAATTTTACGCGTTGCTCAAAACTGGGAAGATTTACATAAAGGTAAAACTCTTGGCGGAGCCATCTTGATGTTTCCACGTCTCAATAAAACTAAACCAGAGCCCGGCCAACCCCCTAATTACCAAGACGTTGTCGGTAAAACTAAACTCCCTTTAATGGTTTTAGAAGGTGAGCGAACACCTAATCGCTGGGGCATTCAGCATCTAACACAATCATTAAAGCAAGGTGGTAGCACCGTTTATGCAAAACTCATTCCTGATGTACGGGGATATTTCTTTAAACGCAACGATCCTAACGTACCAGAAGACCTTGTGACTTCACAAATGTCAGGGTTAATTAAAGCAAGCTTATTTTTCTTAGGGAAGGCACACCAATGAAAGTATCTGTAACGATAAAAAAGGTTCTGTTCACAACACTATTAAGTATCTTTTCACTTAGCACTCTACACGCAGCGGAGCTGAAGAAAGTTGAAAGTGAGCTAATAACCCCCGCACTTAAATTAGAAACCCTTGATGGTAAATCCTTAGACCTAAAAGATGAAATGGGAAAAGTGGTATTAGTACAGTTTTGGGCAACTTACTGCACACCTTGCCGTGTAGAGATGCCATCAATGAACAAATTAATAAAAAAACTAGAAGCCGACAAAGTACCTTTTAAAATCATTGCCGTAAACATGGGGGAGACTAAAGCTGAGGTTGAAAAATTTGTTGATGTCGTAAAGCCAGAATTCACTATCCTAATGGATTCAAAAGGTGAAAATGTCCAAGCATGGAATGTATTTGCCGCTCCGTCTAACTTCATTATTGATACTAAAGGTAAAATTCGTTACACATTGTATGGTGGCGTTGAGTGGGACTCCGATGAAATCACAAAAGTGATAAAAGACTTAGCGAAAGAGAAATCTTGAAAGAGTCAACAACATAAATTGAGGCTTTAGTAAAAAGGCTGTATTAACAGTCTACTTACCTTTGTCTTTCATTTTTTCTAAACGTTTTTTAGCAAGCTTCACAACATTTTTATTTTCAGGAAAAAAACGGAGTACATCCTCAAAAGTACGGCGCGCTAAATCCCATTTTTTAAGTGCATAAAAACTGTAACCTAGTTTGATTGCTGCATCTGGGGCTTTATCACTATACTTATAGGTTTGTAAGACTTTTATAAACTCCTGTACTGCACCATTATAATTATTATGTGAGTACATAATTTCACCTATCCAGTACTGCGCATTAGCCGATAATGGACTATTCGGTTGCATCTTTATATATTCTTTAAATGCTGTGCTTGCTGCTGTAGGTGATACTTTAATTTTGTCAAATGCGGCTTTATAGGTTTCTTTTTCGTAGCGCGTTGGTTGGCGATTTTTTTTATGCGCTACTTTAGTTTTGGTTGGCTGCTGAGAAGATTGAGGTGATATAGGAGCTGTTGATTTTTTAGACGTTACAGGTACTACAACCTTTTTCACTTCAGGTGCTTTAGTAACTGGCGTTGCTACTTTACTCGTTTGCGATTTCTTTTCGGCAGGTTTAGTGACTGAGGTTGATCCTAAAGCCTCTATTTGAGAATCAATATTGAGAAAGCCTTGTTTTTGTGATTTTTTAAGCTGTTGCAGTTCATGTTTAAGCTCCTCATTACTACCGCGTAACTCACGTGACTGGCTTTCAAGCTTGTCCAAACGATTAAAAATATCTACGATAGACTCAGGGCTAACTTCTGCTTGTACCGTTGAGAATATGCAAAGTACGCTGATTAACAGTCCCGCTCTAATTGAATACATGATTTCCCCTTTTTTATACAGCTATCAGCACCAGAAAGATGCTGAATAAGTTTTGAAGCATTTTAGTAATTATCGTATTTAATCTCAACACGACGATTTTTCTGCCATGAACGCTCACCTTTTCCGGCAACAATAGGTACTTCTTCACCATAGCCAACGGTGCGAATTTGGCTTGCTCTTGCGCCCTGAGTACCCATTATTCGCTTCACTGATTTTGCACGGTTCTCAGAGAGTGCCACATTATATTCACGCGAACCTCGCTCATCCGCATGCCCACCCAATGTCATTCTTAACTGTGGGTATTTTGCTAACAGTTTAGCATGTGTATTAATAAGCACCATAAACTCTGGGCGTATGGCAGCTTTATCGTAATCAAAGTAAATGATGCGTTGCGAGAGTAAATTATTAGGATCTTTTAAACCTGCTAGGGTTAAGTCACTACCATCTGCTCTATTTATATTCGCAGCACCTCCACCACGTTTCACAGCACGACTTTGATTATTACGAACGTTAGATGAGACAGTACTCCTTATATTACTTTTCTTTGAGCCACGGTTAGCTCCTTTTCCTGAACTATTTATCACTGCTTCACCCGCATTTACTGCAACCCCAGCATCAGGGTCATTTTGGACTTGCTGGCTACATCCAACCAGAGTAAAAAAACCAATGGTTATTGGTATAAGAAGTTTTGTTTTTAATGTATTCATGGTTAATAATCCTTTTGCTTAAATATTGCTCAATATAGTTATTCTAACGTAAATATGGCGACCATGCAGGTTCTCTTATATCACCAGCAGGTGCCGATAAAAATTGTCGTGCTCTACCGTTATCACTAACGACGGATAATCTATTTTGGTTTCCCTTTTTGGTGACATAAGCCACCATTGCACCATTGGGTGAAACCGAGGGTGATTCGTCTAATCGTCCATTTGATAAGATAACTTTATCTGTGCCGCCCAATGTTTTAAGCGCGATATGAAATGCACCACGTTGCCCTGTTACAAACGTAATTTTATTATTAGCTACATCAGCCGCTGAGTTATATTTATCATTAAACGTTAATCGCCGCGCCTTACCACCAACTGCAGGAATTTGATAAAGTTGTGGGCTCCCACCCCGATTTGAGGTGAAGATAATCGAATTAGTACCACTCCAAACAGGCTCAGTATCAATCGCATCTGACTTAGTTACCTGTGTTAATTGACCTGATTCTAAATTAACCGTGTAGATCTCAGAATTACCGTCAATGGATAAATTCATCGCCATGCGTTTGCCATCGGGTGACCATGCAGGCGCACCATTAATGCCTCGTCTGCCTGAAACCATAACCTTTTCACCAGAAAAAATATTTTGCATATAAATGGCTGACTCACCACCTTCAAAAGAAACATAGGCCAAAACCCGTCCATTTGGCGACCATTCAGGTGACATAACGGGTTCTTTTGAGGTAAGAATTGTTTGCGCATTTTCCCCATCAGAATCAGAAATCATTAAACGAAACTGACGGTTTGGGCTAGCTTTATTGGTTACTACTACATACGCGATACGGGTATCAAACGCGCCTTTGATACGGGTTATTTTTTGATAAATTTTATCAGCTGCTTGATGTGCTACTCGGCGTGCACGTTTATTCGCTGGTATATTAAAACGGGTTACTGCCGCATCTGAGGTACTGATAAGTTCAATGGCTAAAACCCCTTCTTGATTCACTTTTCCGCGCACAATATAGTCAGTAACATCTGAAAACTTATTGATACCCGCTATTGAACCGCCAAATGGGCTCACCCCTATAAGCTTTGAATGGTTAATTATTTTTAAGCGACCACTGCGTTTTAAGTCCGCTGCGATAATGCCACTAGCTTTACCTGAGATTGGCATAATAGTGATAGGGATACTATCGTCAGTCTCCTCTAAGCTCAGCTCTAAAGCGAAGCTCAATGTCGGCAACAACAAAAATAAAAGAGTAAAAATTATTTTATTCATAATTAAGCACTTTATTTGTTTGTGGTAAAAAACATACACTACCCATTAGTCCGCTATTGTGTAAATAGTTCAGTTAATTTTAAAAGTAAAGCCAATTGTTCTTTCAGCCTTACTAAAGCGATATTTGCTAGGTGGTACAGGTAATGGCTCTGAACGCATCACCGCCTCTTTAATTGAAGCACAAAAACCTGGGGTTCCGGTACAAGAAGAAACTTTCACGGACCCAGCTATAAAGCCACTTAGAGAAACAGTAAACTCTACTCTGCCCTTACTTCCTGGGCTATCAGAAGGCTTATGCCAATGCCTTTCTATATGCTTTACAACTTTCCCGCCCCATGAGTTGAGTGCTCCACCTTTTGCTTTTTCAAGTGACTTCCTAGTTGCTGCGGCTACAGCATCTGATTTCTTTTTTGCTTCAGCAGCCGCTGCAGCTGCTTTTTTCTTCTCTTGCTCTTCTTTCCATTTACGATGATATTCTGCTTTTTTAGCAGCTAGTTTTTCTGCGGCTTCTTTCTCAGCTTTCTCTCTTGCTAGTTTTTCAGCCGCTTCTTTTTCTTTTACTGCCTTAGCTTTTTCTTGTGCTTCTTTTTCAGCCTGCTCTTCAGCCTTTTGTTTTGCTTTAGCAGCTTCAGCTTTCTCTTTAGCCTCTGCAGCTTCTTTTTCTTTCGCTGCTTTTTCTGCCGCTTTCTTTTTGGCTTTTTTACGTGCTTTTCTTTTTGCTTCTTTTTCCGCCTTTTCCTCAGCCTCCGCTTTTGCTTCTTCTTCAGCTTTCTCTTTCGCCTCTTGTTTGGCTTTTTTGCGCGCTACTTTTTTATCAGCTCTCTTTTTAGCCAGTGCTTTTTCTTCGTCAGCTTGTTTTTCTTTTTCGGCGAGCACTTCTTTTTCAGCTTCTTGTTGTGCTTTCTCTTTAGCCTCAGCCTCTTCTTTAGCGACTTTCTCTTCCGTTTCTTTTTGCTTTGCCTCTTGTTGCTTTTGCTCTTCTAGCTTGCGCTGTTCTTTTTCTTTTTGTGCTTGTTGTGCTTGTTTTTCTTGCTTTTGGGCTTGTTCTTTTTCTTCGGCTTCAGCTTCCGCTGCTTGTTGCTTTTTAATTTTTGCTTGTTGTCTTGCTTTTTCTTTTTTTAATGATTTCTCTTTAGCTATGCGCTTTTTCTCAGCTTTCTTCTTTGCATCTGCCTTTTCTTTAAGCTTTTGTTTACGTCTTTTTTCTGCTTTTTCTTTTTTCTTAAGTAACTTTTTTTCAGTTTCTTTTTTCAATTTTAACGCAGCTAAAGCTGCTTTCGACTTACTATCAGTTTTTTCTTGAGGTTTCTTTAGCTCTGGCTCAGGCTCATTAATTTCTTCCACTTGTTTGGCTGGGTCGCCATTCGTTTCTTTGGCAACTCTGTTACTCGCGGCGTCTAAAGACTCAGCAGAAACCAGCACCACAGGAATACCTGCATCTGCCTCTTTTGGCTTATCTGTCCAATCAAAGCCAAATACAAACAAAGTAATAATAATCAGGTGCAAAAGAATTGCGCCTGTAATTGCTTTGGGATGTTTTAAAAATGTTTTAGTCATGAGTTCGTATTAAATCGAGAACTAGTTTGCTTCTGGGTCAGCTTTTAAGCCAATCTTTTTCGCACCCGCTTGTTGTGCCGCGACCATCGCGCGCAACACAATATCGTAGGATATTTGACTGTCTGCACTGATATAAACAGGACGTTTGCCCTCTTTGCCCAGTTGACCCGAAATCTGTTGAGTAATATCTGCGGTACTTTGTAACTCGCTAGTTTCACCTTTGTCATCAATACTTATATCACCTGCTTGATTAATATTTATAATTAAAGGCGGCTCATCATTACTGCTTTCAAGTGGCTTTGCATTCGCATCTGGCATGTCAATTTGCACGCCTGACTGGATCATCGGTGCTGTTACCATAAAGATTACTAACAAAACCAGCATGACATCGATATAAGGCACAACATTCATTTCTGCCATCACTCTACGTTTTTTACAGCGGCGAGACATTAAGACTGTTCCTCATTGTTTATAATCGCTTGGCGCTCTAATAAAGTGGTAAACTCTTCCCTAAAATTTTCATAACGCACAGCAACACGATCAACTTTATCGGTGTAGCGGTTATAGGCGATAACGGCAGGTATTGCCGCAAATAAACCAATTGCTGTCGCGATAAGTGCTTCTGCAATACCTGGGGCTACTACCGAAAGTGTCGCAGATTGCATCTGACCCAATGATAAAAATGAATTCATGATTCCCCAGACTGTACCGAACAAACCTACATACGGACTTGTTGACCCCACGGTTGCGAGAAAGCTAAGGTTTTGTTCAAGTTTGTCAATCTCACGAGCCTCTGCCACTCGCATAGCTCGCATGGCGGTATCTACCACAGGTAATTTACGTGGGGTTGCGCCTTTATTTAAACGCGCATACTCATGGTAACCGTTAAAGAAAATTGCTGCCATACCTTCGCGGTCTTGCCTTTGAGAGAGGTCTGCATAGAGTTTATTAAGAGAAATACCACTCCAAAAGCTATCTTCAAATTTATTCAATTTACTAAGTGCTTTATTCAACTGACCACTTTTTATAAAAATAAGCACCCATGAAGCAATTGAGGCTAATAATAAAATTACCATCACAACTTTTACAACCAAGCTGGCCTCAATAATTAGGTTCACGATGGACATTTTTTCAGATAACACTTTTTATACTCTCCAATATTTGTTGAGGTAAACGTATCGGCTTAAATTTTGTTGCATGCACGCTAACGACTGTAACCTGCCCTTTTGCCAAAACTTCACACTTGGTTGAAGAGCTTGCTGAAGCCTTCATCACTTTTTGTTCAAATTGAATACTTGTTTTGCCTAGCTTTATGATTTCTGCGGAGACAAAAAGTTCGTCATTAAATTTTGCGGGTCGCAAATATTCACAATTTAAGGCACGAACCACGAAGATTAATTGCTCATTTTCGGCTAATTCATCCAACTCATAACCTAACTGCCGAAGCCATTCCGTTCGAGCGCGCTCAAAAAAATTAATATAGTTTGAATGATAAACAACACCGCCTGCATCCGTGTCTTCATAGTACACACGTACGGGTAAAATAAAGGTCTGGTGGGTGTTTTGAGGATTTTCAGATTGATCAATCATTAAGCAATCATAGCATAGCAAACAAGAAAAAAACGTCCACGTAAGACATGAAAATCGCGAAAGGAAAGGAAAACAAAATAATCTGTCGTTCGTGTTTTTTCGTGCCTTTCGTGGACTTCTTTGTTTAAGGTCAGGAAAAGTAATGTTTCATTAAATATAACGCTGCAACACTGCGTCCTTCGGCAAAATCATCTCGTTCTAGCAAGGTATCAATTTCACTGACTTTCCATGGAACGACTTCGAGTTCTTCTGGCTCATCACCTTCTTCTCTGCGTACGCTCAGATTTTCTGCAAGTACAATATGCGTAAGATGCCCCATATAACTCGGGGCAAGGCTCAACTTTTTAAGTACGGTGAGTTTTTCTGCTTGGTATCCAACCTCTTCCATGATTTCACGGTTGGCAGCATGGAGTATTTCTTCGCCCGCTTCTACTTTACCCTTGGGGAAACCTAGCTCATAACGCTCTGTACCCACGCAATATTCGCGAATCAATAGTATTTCGTCATCGCCAGCACTATTAGCTCGAATCGGTATAATTAACACAGCACCATTGCCACGGCTCGCAATGCGCTCATAAACGCGCTTCTCACCGTTTGAAAACTCCAAGTCAACTGCTTCTATATTTATCAGCTGGCTACTGGCAACAATTTTGGTGTTGTGTATAGTTGGCTTTTTTTTCATGCTAAGAAGTGTACAGGTTGATGCAAGTAATTCCTATTGATTGGCAAGCGATTGAGACCGTATTTTTAGATATGGATGGCACGCTGCTGGATTTACATTTTGATAACCACTTTTGGCTGGAACATATGCCGCAACGCTATGCCGAAAAACATAGCCTGACTTTAGAAGAAGCACGCAAAAAGTTGATGGATAATTATCAATCATTTGCAGGCTCATTAAATTGGTACTGCCTTGATCATTGGCAAGAAATATTGCAAATGGATATTGTGGGTCTTAAGCATGAAGTGGCTGATCGTATTGCACTTCGCGCCAATGTGATTGAGTTTTTAGATTATCTACGCAGCAAGGATAAACGACTAGTACTGCTCACTAATGCGCATCAAAAAACGGTTGATCTTAAATTTGAATACGTCAACTTACGTCCTTATTTTGATCGAATAATCACCTCACATGATATTGGTTTAGCCAAAGAAGAATCGGGGTTCTGGCAAAAACTAGAGCAGGTCGAAGAGTTTGACAAAAACAGCAGTTTATTTATTGATGATAATCTGGATGTTTTAAATGCCGCAGATCATTATGGCGTTAAACATTTATTGGCAATCCATCAGCCGGATTCAAAGCAAGCTACAGTAAAAACTAGCAAATTTACAGCTATAAAGTGCTATACCCAGCTGATGACAAATTAGCCAATTCTCAATATCTATTTTAGTATCCCATTATGTTCTTCCAACAAATTCAATAAGCAATAGCTGTATTTAGCCATGGAAATATTCTCTCAAAAAGTCCTTAAATGGTTCGATAAGCAAGGACGTAAACATTTACCGTGGCAGCAGAATATAAACCCTTATCGTGTTTGGGTGTCCGAAATTATGCTTCAACAAACGCAAGTTAAAACAGTGATTCCTTATTATGAACGTTTTATGAAAAGCTTCCCGAGCGTTCAAGCATTAGCTAATGCCGATCAGGATGAGGTTTTAAAACATTGGTCGGGGCTTGGTTATTATGCTCGGGCACGAAATATGCATAAATCAGCCAAGCAGGTTTGCGATGAATATGCGGGTGTATTTCCTGAAAACTTGGATGAGATCGTCTCATTATCGGGCATTGGGCGTTCCACAGGTGCTGCGATACTCTCCATTTCACACGGTCAACAGCAGGCTATTTTAGATGGCAATGTGAAGCGTGTTTTAGCACGAGTATTTGCTGTTGAAGGCTGGCCGGGTAAATCTACCGTATTAAAAAAACTTTGGGAAATTGCCGACTCACTCGTACCCAACACTCGCAATGCCGATTATACCCAAGCTATGATGGACTTAGGCGCGACCGTCTGCACACGAACAAAACCAGCTTGCGACAACTGCCCTTTACAGGCGGACTGCTTAGCGCTCCAGCAAGGCAATCAAACAGACTACCCCGGCAAAAAGCCAAAAAAAAGCTTACCCGAAAAACATACTGTAATGTTGTTACTGCAAAATAAAGCAGGCGAAATTTTTATGCAAAAACGTCCACCCGTGGGTATTTGGGGCGGCTTGTGGTGCTTCCCGCAATTTGAAACTAAAGCTTTAGCGAATGAATATTTGATAGAAAACTACCAGCATGATTCTGCCAGCATCAACACTTTAGCAGAATTTTCACACACCTTTAGCCACTTCCGACTACATATCCAAGCCTTGATTATTCAAATTGAAACCCCATTAATGATAGGTGTGATGGAGCCTGAAGACAGTCTCTGGTATAACAGTCAAACAGAATTCAACGGCGGGCTTGCGGCCCCCGTACAGTTACTACTTAATACACTTAATTTAACACAAAAGGATAAAACACATGGCACGAATGGTTAACTGCGTAAAACTTGGCAAAGAAGCAGAAGGATTAGAAAGACTACCCTACCCTGGCGAAGTCGGTCAGAAAATTTTTGATTCAATTTCAAACGAAGCATGGCAGGGCTGGGTAAACCACCAAACCATGCTATTAAACGAATATCGTTTATCACCCATTAACCCGAAAGATCGTAAGTTTTTAGAAGAAGAAATGGAAAAATTCTTATTCGGTGATGGGCCTTCTGCAGTAGATAATTTTGTCCCTGAGTAACTAGATACAAATTAGTAAGAGGAAAAATGGCAGCAAACTGGGTTACAGCAAAGGTTATTGAAAACCAAAAACTCACAGATCGGCATTATTCGTTGATCTTTGACGCTGAGCTCATGCCTTTTCAAGCGGGGCAGTTTGCGCGCTTACAAATAGAAGCAAAAAATAATAAAGGCGAGCTAGAAAAATTTGCCAACCCCTACTCCTTAATCAATACGCCTGATGAAAAGTATGCCGAAGTCTATTTTAACACGGTACCTGATGGTAAAGTTTCAAATGGTTTAGCGGCACTTAAAGCAGGCGATACACTTGAAATTGCCCAGCCTTGCGTCGGTTTTTTTGTTTTATCTCAAGTACCTAAAGATATTAAAAATCTTTGGATGCTCTCCACAGGTACAGGCATCGGCCCTTTCCTTTCCATGCTTAAAACAGCCGAAGCTTGGCAGCGCTTTGATCAAGTCATCCTCGTTCATGCAGTACCCCATGCCAATGAGCTTTGCTATGCTGAGCTTATCGAACAATTCAAAAGCGAACACCCAGAACAATTTAACTTTATCCCTATCGTCAGCCGTGAAGATAAAGAAGCTACGTTACGTGGCAGAATCCCTGCGCTACTCAGTGACGGACAACTAGAAAAGCAAGCAAACTTGAAGCTAAGCAAAGACAACTCACACGTCATGCTATGTGGTAATAGCGGCATGTTAAAAGATACCAAAGCAGTGCTAAAAGATCAGTTCAAAATGGATCGGCATCTAAACCACAAACCCGGCCATGTCTCTGCAGAGCAGTATTATTAAGGAAAGCCTGATTAAGTCCCATAAAATTCTGTAAGTCTCTAGGGCAGTATATCCTAGGCGTATTTTGATATGAATGCTTATTGCCTTCATGAGAAATACAACAACGGAGATGCTGCCCTAGAGCCTTACCCTTTGGGGCTTAGCCAAATTCCCAGCCTCTGTGTTATGTTCACTTTAAAGGCAGTAAGCATTAAAAGCTCACATGCCTTGATGCTGAAAATTTGGCGTTGCCAGAATTTATGAGACTTGATCAGGCTTTCCTTAACAACATCTATCTGCTCACAAAGGTTTGCCGAGACTCACAAAAGTGCGCTGATGATTTCAAGCAACTTCTAGAGCTGACCGGTTGGAGTCAAAATATACTTTACGCAGTAATTTTTCTAGCCATATTTTTGCTACTATTGTTAATTGTTTTTGTACTTTATAAATTACAAAAAAGAAAAGTTCGCCCTTATCGCTACAGAACGAGAAAACGACCTTTTAAAAAATATAAAAGGTAGCTGGATTTTTGGGCTCTAAAGGAAACTCTGAACAGGTTCCTTTACCTATCTAATAACAATATTTGATCCTTTTCAATCTCAACCCAAACATCTTGACCGTTAGCGACAATTTTATTTCCTCGTAAATGAGATTCATCCGCTAGAATACTATGACCATTAGATAACACAGAATAACGTACTGTCTCTCCTAAAAACTCACTGTATTCAATGTTACCTTTTAAGCTGTATGAGCGATTATTTTCTGTTACTTCCGTTTCAGAAATAGTTACTGATTGTGGTCGTATAACTAAATAAATATTTCCTGTTAAATCTGTTTTAACAGGAATTTTAAAGTCTTTTTCAGCTACAAAATGACCTTCAGTTATTGATCCTTCTATAATATTGGCGGTGCCAAGAAAAGAAGCTACAAAACGATTTTGTGGCTGGTCATATAGTTCTACCGGAGTGCCGATTTGCTGAATGATACCTTTGTCCAAAACCGCCATCCTATCTGAAATAGTATTCGCTTCTTCCTGGTCATGGGTAACAAAAATGGTGGTAAGACCTAATTCTCGTTGCAGCGCCAAAATATCTCGGCGCATTTGAACCCGTAAGTTTGCATCTAGGTTTGATAAAGGCTCATCAAGTAAAAGTACTCTTGGCTCTACTACTATCGTTCTTGCTAAGGCAATACGTTGTTGTTGACCACCAGAAAGTTGCCCCGGTGTTCTGTCCGCTAGGTGTTTAAGCCCAACTAAATCTAGCGCATCATCAACACGACCGTCAATTTCAGTGCTAGAGACTTTTCGCTCTTCCAAACCAAAAGCAACATTTTTACGAATTGTCATGTGCGGCCATAGCGCATAGCTTTGAAAAACCATACCAACATTACGTTGCCAAGCGGGTAAGCCCGTAACCTCTTCACCACCAATTTTAATGCTTCCTGTGGGGTCAGGACCAAAGCCTGAAATGGCTCGAAGTAAAGTCGATTTTCCTGAGCCAGATGGCCCTAAAAATGAGAAAAACTCACCAGGCTCTATTTCTAAATTCACACCTTTTAGCACCTCAGTTGTGCCAAAGCTTAAACCTAAGTTTTTGATGCTTATCCCAGCGGTGCTTTTATTCTGTGTCATATTCTCTCCTTCGGCAGTTCTAGTGCTGGTCTGGCGACATTGCATTTTTCTGATTAGCTTTTTGAATGATCCGATTTGAAACGTAGGTTCCTAGCGCCACGATAACTACGGCAAGTATGCCTAATGCAGCTCCTGGCCCTCGCCCTGCTGCTGATTGCATGAAAACATAGATGCCATAAGCGATTGGCGCATCTGCTTCACTAGAAACCAGCATAATGGTTGCGGATAGCTCGACAGCAGCTGTCGCAAAACTGGTCACAAATCCTGCGAGAATCCCTCCTGTCATGAGAGGAATAACGATGCGTTTAACGGTAGTCATTTTTCTTGCGCCTAAGCTCTCTGAGGCTTCTTCTAATGAAACTGAAACTTGTTGCAGTGCGGCTACACAAGCTCTCATTGCATAAGGAAGCCTTCTAATCGCTAAAGCAATTACAATAATCAGCCAATAGTTAGCCAAAGGAATATCCTTGAACGGTACATCAAATTGATAAAACGTTCGTAGATAGCCAATGCCCAGTACCACGCCCGGTACAGCTAATGCCGACATCGCCAAATAATCCAATATCTTGCGCCCTTTTATTTTTGTGCGCCAAACAATGTAAGCAATAGCAGTGCCAATAACGACGTCAATGGTGGCAGCCATTCCTGCATAAAGCAGTGTGTTTTTAATGAAGTCACCCGCTGAGCTAAATACCTCGGCATAATGCTCCAAGGTATACGCATCAGGTAAAACACTGTATGACCAAATGGTGCCAAATGAAAGTAAACCTAAGGCAAGATGCGGAGATAAAACGACCGCCAAAATAAATAGAACGATGGCATAAGCGATAAATTTTTCTGCGGGTTTCATATCACGCTTCATCAAACCACCACCGCCTTTCTGAGTGGTTGCATAATCTTTTCCTCGTAAAGCGAGGAAGGCAACCCACATAGCGAATAATGAAAAAATCACCAGTATTACTGAAATTACATAGCCCATTGGGTCTGAAATGCCTACGGAAGATATGCGCAGATAGGCCTGTGGCGCTAGCATATTATTCACATTCAATAATAACGGCGTGCCTAAATCATCAAAGACTTTGATAAAAACAATGGAAGCTCCGGCAACATAACCCGGCATACTTAATGGGAAAACAATACGCCGAAACAGCCGCATCCCATTCGAGCCTAATGACAATGCCGATTCTTCCATTGAGCGGTCAATATTTGCCAGTGCCGCTGATAAATTAATTAAGATAAAGGGGAAATAATGGATGCTTTGAACAAATATTACGCCATTCAAGCCCTCCATAAAGGGAATGGTAAACCCTAGATGCTCATCCAGTAATAAATTTACACTTCCATTGCTACCAAATAGTAACTGCATTGCAACTGCGCCTACAAACGGCGGCATGATCAAAGGCACAATGCCTAAGGTTTGGATGATAACCGTGCCACCAAAATTAAATCGTGAGGTAAAATACGCCAGTGGTAAAGCAATAATTGAAGCGACTACGACGGAAACAGAGGAGACGTAAAAGGAGTTCCAAAAGGATTCTCTAAACAATGAGGTTTTGAAAAAATCAACAAAATTAATCAGTGTAAAAGAGCCCGTACTAGGGTCTTGAAAGGCGACAATAAAAACTTTTGCGACAGGAACAGCCAGAAACATTATTAAGAACAATGCAATGAGTATTGCTAATGCTTTAGGGCCGAAGTTTGACCTGGATAAAAAACCAGATGAGGCTTTAACTGTCATAGAATGTTGCCTTTTAGCTTATAATTTTTTTAGCTTAATTTGGTATGAGGGGGATGAGTAACCCCTCACGCCATGAGTCACTTTTAGTTACAACATTGACTGCGCTTTCTCGGCTAGTTCTTTAGCTTTTGCATAATTTTCGACAACAAATTTATCCCACTCTTGCTCAACTTCGGCTTGTCTGCCAGTCACCTTATCCGTAGCTTTCTTCCGTTTCTTTTTAAAAATGCCAGCAAACTCTTTATCCAAAGATTTAGCTTCATCAATCGGTAGTTTTGCAATTAAAGCACGTGCTTCAGCAATCAACTTAGCGGCATCATCATTAGGCTTTTTAGCCAGTGCGGCTTCGGCATCTTGAATGGCTTTAGTGGCTTTTCGTAAATCATCTAAGCGATAGGTGATCATCACATCAAATAATGAATTAACTAAGTTATAACGGTTCTTAGATTTAGTCAGGTCAAACTTCACCGCCGCACCGATTGAAGAGTCCTTAAACGGATTAGGGAATCCTTCAGGTGCTTTAGCATAAGTTGCTGGATTAACAGGCAAACGTCTGATTTTAGGGTCTAGTAATAGCTCTTGCCCATTTGGCTCAAGCAGATAATCAATAAATTTTCCTGCGTTTTCTTTGTTAGGTGCATTCGCAACTATAGCAATATTTGCAGGCACTAAGGTTGTTGCGGTAGGGTAAACAAAATCAACAGGGAAACCAGAACCTTTAGAAGATAAGCCAAAGAAATCAATGACAATACCAATGCCAAAATTACCGCTGTTTACGCCATCGGGAACACCAAAACTGCGTTCTGTAACGGTTTTAAAATTGCCAGCGATCTCTTTTTGCATTTTCCAGCCTTCATCCCAACCTTTTCCTTGCAGCAAGGTTTCAACCGTTAAGTGAGTTGTGCCAGAGCGCGAAGGGGCAGACATGCCAACATGATTGTGATAAACCGCTTTGGTTAAATCAGCCCACTGTGCAGGAGCGGGTAACTTTTTAGCTTTAATATAACGCTCATTCCACATAATGCCGTAACCCGCAGCGGCAAAACCTTTGTAGTAGCCATCAGGGTCATTGACTGGGAACGCACCGACCTTGTCTGGCAAACCCTTTACACTACTTTCATACTTTTGTAGTAATGAGTCATCCTTTAGCACTTCAAAAGCATCGGGAGCAGAAGCCCAAAAAAGGTCTGTTCTATTTTTGGCTGAAGTTTCTTGAATGTACTTAACACCTGCCGTGGTCTTCTTTTTAAGTATTTCTAATTTAATTCCTGGGTTATCTTTCTCAAAAGCTTTTTTAAAGACTTTGGTTAAATCAGATGGAAATGAGGTAACAATAGTGAGTTGACCATCTGCAGCATTAACTGACAGTGATAACATTAAAGCAGTGCTCCCTATCACTACCGTCGTTAGCTTTTTAATGACTTCTTTATTTTGAAATGCCATGTAATTCTCCTATTCTTAAGAAATGAATGCACACTACTTATTTATAGCTTACTTTCAGTAACTTGCACTGATTTTATAAAAAGAATGGATAATTACTGTGATATGAGAAAGTACAATAGAGTTTGGCTTAGGGCAGTGCTTCTTATTCAGAGGAATAAAAAAAGTTACACTACCTCAGTTATTTGAGGATACAAAGTTATCCTTAAATGACATTACCAGAATTTCCAGTTTGAAAGAACACAAAGCCTTGCATTCTAACCTGCCACCCCTGTGTAGTTGAGGTGACAAGTTATTTGTTGTTCTACTGTATTTATAAAGGCTGCCTTCCAAAAAAATTGAACAGAACTAGGGGTTCATTGGAGGTATCTATTACGCATAGATTATGATCAACGTTGCAGAAACGTTATTTCTATTTCATATAATATAGAGAGTAAATTAAAATGAATTATATAATCAAAGTATTGCTTTAGCTTTAAGCCTTTCTCTCCTTGAGTTAAATGCAACACCTCTGCAAGAACTCACCAAAGGCTGTAATTTAAACAATGGTAACGCCTGTTACAATCTTGGTATTTCTTATTTCGAGGGACTCGACGTAAAGAAAAATCACTTCAAAGCCAGCCAGTACTTCACCAAAAGCTGTAATTTAAACAATGGTTTAGCCTGTAACAATCTTGGGATTTCTTATAAAAAGGGATTAGGCGTAAAGCAAAATTACTTCAAAGCCAACAAGTACTACACCAAAGGCTGTAATTTAAAACAGGGTGGTGCCTGTTTCAATCTTGGGAATTCTTATTATGAGACCTTTGCACGAGAGTGCAAAAATCCCACAAAAATGGGATAATAGCATTTTACCCAACAGGTTCACAAAATGGCTTGGAAAAATATCAAACAGCAAAGTTTTGCCGATGATCTTGTTGTG
>JALSJU010000022.1 GCA_026989145.1 Thiotrichaceae bacterium | reverse complement strand
ACGCAAGCGCTTTTACAAAATCAATCGGGACACGCAAGCCACCCGTAATAATAAGCGTTACCCGACCACTCGCACCTTGCTTATCAAGATAGTCACGTGCGCGTGCTAAAGCTGGAATTGTTGGCACACTAATATGATCTCTAAACATTTCAGGTGCCGCGCCTGTGCCACCACCACGACCGTCTAATATTATATAATCGGCACTCGCATCCAAAGCAAATTGAATATCTTCCTCAATATGATTTGCGCTCAATTTAAAGCCAATTGGTATCCCCCCTGTAACTTCCCTCACGCGGTCTGCAAAGTCCTTAAATTCAGATGCAGATGAAAGGTTTTTAAATGTAGGGGGAGAGATAGCTGGTGTGCCTTCGGGTAAATTTCTAACCTGTGATATTTTTCCTTTATTTTTATTACCCGGTAAATGTCCTCCTGTTCCTGTTTTGGCACCTTGCCCGCCCTTAAAGTGGAAAGCCTGTACATTTTTTAATAACTCTTCTTTGTAGCCAAAGCCTGCACTCGCATACTCGTAAAAATAGCGCGAATTTGCTTCCTGTTCTTCGGGCAGCATCCCCCCTTCTCCAGAGCAAATCCCTGTTCCTGCTAGGTTTGCTCCTTTTGCTAAAGCGACTTTTGCTTCTTCTGATAATGCGCCGAAACTCATATCAGAAACAAACAGGGGTATTTTTAACCTTAGAGGTTTTTTAGCTTCTGGACCAATGACTAACTCTGTTGCAACATTAACATCTTCCAATAATGGCTTGGTTGCCATTTGAGCCGCCATAATTTGCAAATCATCCCAATGTGGCAGTTCATTTCGAGGCACTCCCATCGAAGTCATTGGACCGTGATGCCCAAGCATTGACAATCCCTCTTTGGCTAGCTGATGAATAAAAGCAACTGTTGGTTCTTCTGGTGTAGCAACCGCAACGGGCAGATCAGAACCTGATGGTTTTAAATTTAATTCTACCGCTGAGTTTTCTTTACTCTCCTGACCCACCTGTTCATCACTAAAGTTCTTATGTGTGCCATCACAAAAAGGTAAATTACCGCTTTGTTTGCACATACACAAATAAGCATCACCATTCTCTTCTACCGTAAACACTTTTGGTGTGATCGTAGTTCCTGCGTGTGACCCATCACAAAACGGTTGGTTTTTTGAGCGCCCACAAGCACAGAAATAATATTCCTCGCCCTTGGTGAGATTGACTTTAGCGGGCTTGTTATCAGCGATAATTGGCTGTGTCATTATGATTAGTTTCCTTTAGGTATTTAGTAACGGAGATGAGCTTGCGTGCCTTAATCTCATAGTAAGTAGCACGACAAGCAATAGTGTTAAAGCAGGTAATTGAAACAGAGGCAATAGTGGCGTTAAAGCAATGAGCACTGCAAATATCACTAATTGAAAAGCCTGTGATGGCTTTAAAATATGCCTATCTCGAATAAGCCACACGGTAAATACATAGATGGCAACCGCCAAACTAATTACCCAACGAGCAGAATCAGCGCTACCATGCCCGTGCTCACCCAAAGCATCAATCAATGCGGCGAAACCTGCACCTAACGCAGCGGCGGAGGCAAAAATAAAGAAGTGTGCATATGACCAAAAGAAAACATGACCAATTTCATCTGAGGTAAGATTCTCATCTTCATTAAAATACAACCACCACAACATAAAGGGAACGATGGTCGCTGATATAGCAACAAAAGTGAGTTCTACCGACCAATGCCCACCACTTTTTTGCATCGCTTAAATAGCTAATGCAGCGCTTAATAAAACCTCACCCAAAACAATAATATTCAAAAGCCCAAAACGCTCAATAATGTGATGTTTATGAAACGGTATTTTTTTAGCGTTACTTGCATAGACAGGCACAAAGAGTTCAGCGATTGCACCGATTCCAAATAACACGAAGAATATAATTTCACCAAATGGAATAAGAAATGCCAGTACCACCCAAAAGCATTGTAATAATATTAGTCCCCAAACATAACGCTGAGACGTTACTTTATAATCAGGATTATCATTACCTGCGCGAAACCATAAGAAAATATAAGGTATCCGCAAAGTAATATAGCCAATCGCCATAAGGCGAATATCAAATGATTCAAAAAATGTGGGTAAACTACCCACGATTAAAATAACCCCGAACATCATCACCATAACGGACAAACGATAACCCGTGTCATCATTGTCAAAGCCAGATGCAAACCATGTAAGGTGCATCCAAGGCCACCACAACGCAAAGAAAGCGAGCAGAAACTTGACAATGCCATCTGCATAATGAGCTTCTGCAATGGAGTGATGTAAACCAACCGCAGCTAACGCAATCGCAATAACAAATACCAAGTCGAAAAGTAATTCAAGCTCTGTTGCTGCTCGGTGACTATCTTCTCTATTTCGAGCCAGCATGGGACGAATGATTTTATTCATTTTATTCCTATAGTTTATTTTTGAGACCTATGAATTATAGTTCTTAATCGGTCTATCGGTAACTGCTCAGATTGCACGCTATTTTATTCGAGATCAAGGCGAAAGCGCGCAGTTTACAAATGTAAATGAGCACTTTCAACGCAGGAATAGGATAAAATAGCGTGCAAGCTGAGTAGTTACTTTTATTATTTACTTAAATCTTTGTATGCCGCAGGGATATTCAAACTAGGATGTACCCAGCCAAATAGTGCATAACCACCAACTTCTGGCATTGTTACTTTCTTGACTGTTTGCTCCAGTGTTAAACCCTCATCAATGGCTGCTTGAACTTGTTTTTTAACCGTTGCAAGGTAATCGATATGCCATTTGATGTCTTCTTTACCCATTACTGAGCCATGACCGGGTACTACACGCGCATCTTCAGGCAAGAAATCATAAACTTTTGTTAGTGTGGCTAGTGTTTCAACTAAGTGACCATCCAACAACCATGTCAGTGCTGGTTTTGGTGCAACGATCGCATTACCAGCCCACAGAACTTTTGATTCTGGCTCCCAGATAAATAAGTCTCCACCAGTTTGGGCAAAACCAAAATCAATGATTTCAACCATTTTCCCACCTAGATCTATTTTGATCTTGCCATTCGTTTCTACAAGAATATCGCCTGTATGTGGAATGATTTCCTCAATCCCGCGACCTTTACCAAAGTTTTGCATCATAAACTCAGTATCAGCCTTAAAGTTTTTACTCACATATTTCTGAGTATTGCTATGCTGAATGATGATTGTTTCTTTGGGTAGATACATATTTCCATAAGAATGATCACCATGGGCGCTGGTATTAACGGCGTACTGGATATGTTTACCAGATTTGTCTTTAACAATATCCTGCACTTGCTGGTTTAAGCGCTTATTTAGCATTGTATCAATGATCAATACACCCTTGTCGCCCACGATAAAGCCACCACTGGTAGCGACAGGTTTACCTTCTTCCTGCATTTTTGTAGCGCCTTCGGGGTAATAGGCAAATACACCCTCCGCCAATTTTTCTGATGTTAGAACAACTTTATTACCATCCCAAACAGGTTCGTTTGCAATAACAGTATTAGTTGTAAATAAAGCTACCATTGTTAATACAGCCAGTGTTTTATTAAATTTCATTTTTAATTCTCCATTTATTAATTATTCGTAAAAGTTTGTGCAGCACTTTGTGTAGCACGCTATTTATATTTGATAAAATCATGTCCCCATGTGTAAATACGCCCATATACGCTCTATATTCATCGGTAGCCATGCATCGTATCCACGCCATTTTTCGTATTCTGGTAGCTTGATCATCTTTTTTAATTTATCTGGCTGTGACCTGTATCAACAACATACTTTTTAATACATTATTTTCCAAACCACATACGTGATAAAAGGCTGTCTTTACGAACAAACTGGTGATACAAAGCGCCCAGCACGTGCAAGAAAATCATTGCAAACAATATTTTTGCTATAATCCCATGAAAAAGTCGCGGCAGAATATCATTAAAGTTTTCAGGTAAAGCAACGCCACTATTATTAAATACAATGTCAGGTAAACCAGCAATGAGAGCTGTTGCAATGCCACTACCCACCATTCCAAAAACCAGTAGATAGAGAAGGTAGTGAGCAGTAATACCTGCTTTATTTAATATGGCATTCCCCGCATCTGCTTGTGGAGGCTTTTGCGTAACTTTTCTGACGATAACTCGGGCAATCATTAAGATGAGAATAATAAATCCTGAAATCATGTGTAACTTTAAAGCAAATAACTTTTCAGGATTATCGTTAGGGATTTGACTCAAAATATTACTACCCATAAGCAAGGCAACTATTATTAGAACAGTGAGTAGCCAGTGCAAACTGACTAAGATGGGGTGATAGCGTTTCATTTTGAAATCCTTTAATTTGAATTAGATTTAACTTGCCACTATCATATTGTAATCTTTTAGTATTAAATATAGCTTTATTGTCACATGATTGTTTCCTAATTGAGTCTAATATGAGTATTTTAAACTATATGGAAGCGTTTACCGCTACTGTAAAAACGGGCAGCTTCACGGCAGCTGGTGAGCAACTAGGGCTTTCAAAATCCTATATTAGCAAGCAAGTATCTCAACTAGAGAGTGACCTAGGTACACGTTTATTGTACCGAACGACACGCAAGTTAAGCTTGTCTCATGATGGTGAACAATTTTATAAACATTGTAAATTGATTATGGAGAAAGCAGAAAAGGCTAAAGCCGAAGTTATGGATAGCCATGACTGCCCTACAGGCATTATAAAACTCACAATTCCACAAAGTTTTATAATGTCTGAAATGGGATCGGTACTGATAAGATTTCAGCAAGCGTACCCAGACATTGAACTAGACATTATTACCAGTGGAAGCAATGTAGACTTGGTTGAAGAGAGTATAGATTTAGC
>JALSJU010000021.1 GCA_026989145.1 Thiotrichaceae bacterium | reverse complement strand
TGTGCGTTTTTCTAGAATGCCTGAAACGACCAAGAAAACAGCCAAACCAAACACCAATAAACTTGCTCCGATATGTACATAATCACCACGACCAAACAGCCAGAGTAGTGATCCGCCCAGTAGGATGATAATGGCAACGACTTTTTTGCTATCAGCGCGCGAGCCTGCTAGTAGCGCCAGTAAAGCAATTAATGGGACAGTGTTGCTCATGAGGTGTTGGTAGCTGCCGTGTAGAAATGTCATGGCGATGATGCCAAATAATCCACTGCCCTCACGCGGTGTTAAGCCGAGCTTTTCAAGGGGTAGAATAAGGTCAAGAAGATATATCGCCCAAATAAAAATAATAAAGGCTGTTATGGCTAATGCTTCTTCTTTTATTTTATGGATATGGCTCTTCATAACTGTCAGTAGCAGTTTTTATGGTTAACTAAAAACCTCAGAACTTAAGCGTCTACGAAAGTCGGATGCTAACTCAGGGTTGTTAGGCGCAAGCATGTTGGTTACATTGATAATCATTTCTCGTGCTGCACCGTCTTTGTAGTTGGCATCAATTTTCATGATTTCAAATAGATGGTTAACCGCAAGAGGATAGTCTTTCTCCGCAATCAAGCATACTGCTAGATCAAAATGAGTATCACAGTTATTTGCATTGTTTTGCAGGTCTGCTTCTAAGGCTTCTTTTCCTTTTGTCTTAGAGGCTAGGCTCAAAAAGGTTAGCTGTCCAATTAATAGTTTACCCATATCGCTGTTTTTAGCATTATCGGGTAATTGATTAAAGAGTCCTTCTGCTTGTTCTAGCTCATTTAAATCAATAAAAATTTGCACCATATCCATTGCTATATTTGTATCAGCGGGGGATTGTTGCATGGCTTGGGTTAACAGGTCTATTGCGCCTACAACATCGCCAGCGATGTGTTTCTCTCGCGCTTGAAGCCGCATTGCAGCGGTACGCGAAAACACACCTAATGGCTTTAGCACAGCACGAAGTTCTTCTTGCGTTAATAAACCTTCTTCAGTTTGAATCACTTTGCCATTTACAATGACCTTAAGGCTAGGCACATTTTTAATGTCAAAGCGTTTGGCTAATTCTGGCTGCTCATCAATATCGACTTTTGCAAAGATAAAATCACCAGAAAACTCTTTTGCAAGAGCGGAAAGTTCATCCGACATTTGTATGCAGGGCCCTGACCAAATCCCCATGAATTCGACGAGTACAGGGATTTTGTGTGAGTTTTTTATAACGGAGTCTTCAAAACTCTTTTCAGATATTTCAAAGATAAAAGCTTCTTTATTAGGCATATTATTTCCTCTGTTATCCCGCACTTTTAACTAATTTACCGACTGTCAAACCTTGTACCAAAATTGAGAATATGACAATAACGTAAGTAATAACCAATAAGGCTTCGCGCTCTTGTCCTGCAGGGAGGGTCAACACTAAGGCAATAGAAATGCCTCCGCGTAACCCACCCCATGTAAGGATTCTTACAATCTTAGGTGTGAAGCTATGGCTTAATTTTAAAATTGAGACAGGTACCCCGACGGAAATAAAGCGGATTAATAAAACCACCGGAATCATCACTGCACCTGCCAGTAAATATTGGCTATCAAAAGTAAGCACTAGCACTTCTAAGCCGATCAGAACAAACAACATCGCATTGAGGATTTCATCAATCAGCTCCCAAAAATTATCCAAATGCTCGCGGGTTTTATCCGACATGGCGTACTTTCGGCCTTTATTACCGATCATTAAACCTGCCACTACAATCGCAATTGGCCCCGATAGATGGAAGGCGCTGGCCAATGCGTAGCCGCCAAGCACGAGACCCAAGGTGAGTAGAATTTCTACTTGGTAGTTATCAATACTTGCCAGCATACGAAAGGTAATATAGCCAATTACATAGCCAAATATTGCACCACCGATGGCCTCTTGCCCGAATAGTTTAGCTACTCCCATAGCATCCAGCGCACCTTGGTCGCCGTGAGAACCACCTACAAAACTCAATAAAACTAAAAATACGACAACCGCTACGCCATCATTAAATAAGGACTCACCCGCAATTTTAGTTTCTAAAGATTTTGATGCGCCTACTGTTTTTAAAATACCTAAAACGGCAATGGGATCTGTCGGTGAAATCAGCGAGCCAAATAACAAACAATAAATCAGTGGAATATCTAACCCTAAGAAACCAAAAATATAGAACGATGCGTAACCCACCATAAAGGTTGATGCGATAACACCAACACTGGCAAGAATAGCTACCACCCATTTTTGCTTAGCGAGCTCTTCAAGGTGTACATGCAAAGCGCCTGCAAATAGCAGCGCACTTAACATGCCTTGCATTAAAGCCTCGTTAAAGTCGATACCTTTTAGTAACGTTTTAGCATGCGTCTCGATTGGAAAGCCCATTTTTCCCAAGACGACGATGCCTAGTGACATCAGTAATGCAATGGCTAGTAGACCAATCGTGCTAGGGATTTTTAAATAACGGTAATTGATGTAACTAAAAATAGCCGCTAATGAAATTAGAATGGCGATAGTGTCGATAATGCCCATTTTTATTGATGCCTTTTTTTAAGTGCTGGGTTTTAAGTGCAAGGTATTAAATGAAGGATTAAAGCATGCCTAATTACACTTGTCGAAATAACTGAGACTAAAGCCCCATTGCTTTGCGAATTACTTCATTTTTAATTGTCGGGATTTGGTTAAACAAAGTCATACCAAAATTTCTAGCGCTAATTACTGAGCTAGCGCTATGGCCAAACAAAAGTCGAAAGCCTTCCATCGCGCGCATGGTGATCAAATTATCGCCACGCCGCGCGCGCTCGTATCGACGCAGTAATTTATGACTGCCTAGATCAGTACTGGCGGTTGATAATTGTGTCGCTAGCTCTACGGCATCTTTAATCCCAAGGTTTACGCCTTGCCCAGCTAATGGGTGAATCGTATGCGCAGCATCACCGACTAGGGCTACACGCTCAGCGATAAGGCTGGATGCTTGTGAGCCTTTTAATGGGAAGGCTGCACGCTTACCTACTTTGGTGATTTTACCCAGTTTAAAGTCGAAGGCTTCTGCTAATGCCATTTTGAAATCGGTTTTGTTTAACGCTAAATAATAATCGGCGCGGTCAGCGGGTAGCGTCCAAACGATAGAGCTACTACCGTCTGATAAGGGTAAAAATGCGAGCGGTCCTGTGGGTTGAAAGCGTTGCCAAGCGGTAAACTCATGAGGTTTCTCTGTTTTAATCACGGCAACCAGCCCACTTTGACCGTAATCATCTTGCTCAAAATCAATACCCGCCAGCTTGCGTACTTGTGAGTTTGCACCATCAGCACCAATGAGTAGTGTTGCTGATATTTGGTCACCTGAATCTAAAGTCACAATCACCTTGTCTTTGCTATCAATTACCTGATTACTTACAGCAAAATCTTGTAGCTTGTTTGGTTGATAAAGCGTGACTGTATCCAGCTTTTCAAGTGTATTATTTAATGCCAGCTGGATCACTTTATTTTCAATAATATGACCTAAATCTGGCTCGCCTAAGTCAGCTGCTTCAAAACGAACATTACCTTCGCCTTCAGAATCCCAAACATCCATTGCTTCATAAGGGGTCGCGCGCATGGATAAAATAGCATCCCACGCGCCTGCTTTAATAAAGGCATTTTGTGAGGCTCTACTAATAGCAGAAACGCGTAAATCATGATCATCTTCGGGGCTGAAAGGTGTGGTTTCAAAGGCTTCGATAACGGCAACCTTAAGTGATTGTTTGGCTAATAAGCAAGCCAGTGTCGCGCCAACCATGCCACCGCCATTAATAATAATGTCGTAGTGTTTCACTGCACAGCTCCACTCGCTTTTAAGCTCAAACCACGTGCCAAGCGAGATTGACGATAATTAATCCCCATACTTTGGCGAGTTACCCAGTTGCGTAAAGGGGAGAGCCGATCAACGGCGAGTAAACCACCAGCACGCGCATGACCGAGTAACATGTTATCGTTTGAGAAGAGGCGTACTAAGGAGTCAGTGTAGCGAACCGTGGTTTTAATATCACCATCTCGTAGCTCTTCGTAAGCATTTAATAAATCAGGGTTACCAATATCAACATTGAGAACTTCAAGTTGTTTTTCTCCCGAATCAGACTCAAGTTGGCTAGAAATTAAATCAGCTAAAACAGCAATATCACGTAGTGCTAAATTCAAACCCTGACCTGCAACAGGGTGCATAGTGTGTGAGGCATTGCCGATTATAACCGTGCGGGGCGCGGTATTTTTATCTGCGGTTAGTAAGCCTAAAGGAAAGCTAGAACGCTTGCCGACTTTGGTAAATCGTCCTAAACGATAACCAAAGGTGTTGCCTAATTTTTTTAAAAACGCGGCATCATCCAGCGCTAAAGTTTCATCTAAATCATCTGTGCCGTTTTTAGTGTCGTGCGTCCATACCAGCGAGCAACGGTTATTAGATAACGGCAATAAGGCGATTGGCCCTTTATCGGTGAAGCGTTCGAAGGCTTCATTATTGTGCGTTTTCTCGGTGCTGATATTGGCGATAACTGCTGATTGCTGATAGTCAGCGCGGCTAACGTTAATGCCTGATAATTCGCGCACTTTTGATTGTGTTCCGTCAGATGCGATTAGCAAGCGGGTGCTGATGTGCGCTTCTTTATCATTTTTTAATAAAGTGACCGTCAGATTGGATTCACTTTCTTGTAACTTCGTTACCGTCGCTGGCACGATAATGTCAACCTTGCTTTTATCCAACACGTCATAAAGTTGTTTGCCTAAAATTCGGCTTTCAACCAAGTAGCCTAAAGCAGGGACTTTCTCTTTTTTAGCGCTGAGTCTGGTTGCTCCAAAGTGTCCTCGATCTGAAATATGGATTTTATCAATGGTTGTCGTTTTGGTTTGTAGCTCATCCCATAAACCCATGCCTTGATAGATTCGGCTAGAGCCATAAGAGAGTGCAATCGCACGATCATCATAAGAAGGTTGCTCGGTCACGCCAAACTCAAAGGCATCAACCAGTGCGACTTTAAGGTTTAAGGGCAGCAGTGCGACGGCAAGGCTTG
>JALSJU010000020.1 GCA_026989145.1 Thiotrichaceae bacterium | reverse complement strand
CGCTAAATAAAGTACCGATGCCATCGCGCGTATACAGCTCTAATAATAAGCCATCCTGAGTCTCCGCACTGATTAAGTGAACGCGCTGAACGCCGTTTTTTAAGGCTGTTTTAATATGATTCAGCAAACGGCTTTGTTGTTTATGTGACTCAATAAAAGTATCCATTGATTGCAGTTCAATGTCAGTGGTGGGTGTAGCTTGATCAGCATGCACAAAAATAAGTTTATCGGCTTGAAGCGCCTTAGCGGTGGCGCTGGCGACATCTTCATAACGCAAATTAAATGCTTCACCGGTGGGTGAAAAGCCTAATGACGAAAGCAACACGATACTACCTGCATCAATCAGTTGTTTAATCAACGGAGCGTTGATTTTTCTAACCGTTCCGGTGTGCTGAAAATCCGTACCGTTGTGAACACCAAGAGGCTGAGCGGTAATAAAATTACCCGAAAGAACGCCCAGCCCTTGATTAATAACAGGTGGCATACTCAAAGCATGAGTCAGCTGGTTTTCAATCTCAACCCGCAAAGCACCAATCGTTTCTTTGGCGGTTTGTAGGGTTACATCATCCGTTACCCGCATATCATCAACGACGGTGATTTTATGGTTTAGCGCTGTAAGGTGCTTATCAACCTGCGGACGAGCACCATGAACCAAAACCACCCGCGCGCCTAAAGCAGACAAAATCGCAATATCTTGAATCAGCTTAGTAAAAGACTCACCCGCAATCACTTCACCCGCAAAGGCAATCACAAAAGTTTTGCCGCGATGAAGTTGAATGTAAGGTGCGGCTTCTCGTAAGAAGTCGGTTGGGTTGGAAATCATGCTTGCATTATCACCTTCAATGCCAATGAGGTCAAAATGTAATGATGATTGGTGAAAGGTTATTTCTGTATTTGAATAACTTCTTTATTATCAATGCAAAGCAAGCTTTCAGCTTGGTTAAACGCTAAACGTTTGTCGCCAATGACTATTTTCTTTTGTGCACCTTTTTTTGCTTCAATATAATAACTATGGCTGGTTGATAAGCTGCCAATTACGCTATCAAATAGAAACACGTTAACCACTCCGTTAGGTGCAAAGGTATAGGTTTTTGATTGATAGTAAAAGTCAGTATCATAACTGCCTGGTGCTGAATAACTATTCCCATATTTTACTGTTTTGGCAAAAACATACTTACCACTTTGCTTTGGGTGTGAGCGAAGTGCTTGGGTGGCCGCATTATTTTTCAGTTTTATCATCGCGTCATTTAAACGTATGCGCTGCGGGCTGTTTTTTATTTTTATGTAACTTCCTTTGTTAAATTCTGGGCTTTCCGCACTGGTGTTAAGGGTGATGTGCTCGGTGTTTAATTCAAAGCTATAGAGCTTTTCAGGTTTGCAGAATTGTTTTACATAAAGCTTTTTGCCTTCAGTGCGGTAAGAACCAGTAAACCCAAAATAACTATCATAAATCCATTGTCTGCCACTGTAACTTCCATCGCTAAGAAAAGACATGGTATTTATCCTGTGACCTTGAGAGTATTTTTCAAAGGTGTCCATCTGCGCCCATTTGCCAATGATATTGGGTGTATTGGATGATTTGACCGGTTGGATTGATGTGCGTAATAATCTTCCCGCATAGGCAAATATATTGTCATTATCATAGTCAGGTATATTATTAAGTTGCTGAATACCATTTGTCACAGTTTTAAATAACAAAGTACCTGAATTGCTTGTTTGGATATTTAAATAGTCATCTTTTAGGGTTGCGTTGAGTTTTTTAAAGACTTGATTGTCGATATAAATATCAACAAGATAATCGTTTGCTTGTTTTGAAACTATCAAAGTCATCGCAACGGTTGGGTTAAGTGGGCCGTGATTTATAATGCCTTGGAATCGTCCTACAAATGGGTCGCCTGAAACCATTACGGGTTCAGAGTAACGATAGTAGGTCGAATTATATCCATAGGTGAGATAATCATTACCGTGAAGAAAGCTTAGTTTAAAAGATGATGGCGGTGCAGAAAGGGCGAGGGGAGAATCTTTTTCAGCTCTTTTTACTGCAGGAATAGACAGCTCTAAAGTGCCGGTATTATTAAAACTCCATGTGCCAGAGTCATTAAATAAAACCTCTTTAGTCTCATCGGTAATGCCTTTAAATTGTAGTTTGTTGTTTGCATTAAGTGATAAGTATGCATGGTAGTAAATAAAGTCTCCGTAGTACAACCGCTCACTCGACCAAGTGCCATACAGCGGCCGCGCTTCAAACGCTTTTGCGATAGGGTCAGATTTGGCTCGAGTCGCTAAATGTCCGGTCGAGTCAGAATAATGGAAGTAAATATTATTGCCATCGCTCCACTCATAACTTTCAATTGAGTAACTGGTATCACCATTGAGTATAAGTAATAGAGAGGTATTATCCTCCAGCGTGACGTTATACCAGCGTTTGCAATCTAGCTGGCTGTGCTCTTGACGTAAATGCCAATAGGTTTTTTCTTCACAACTACCATCTTGTTTTAAAGTGCGAGAATCGGCTCTTCTGTAACTCCACATTGTCCACGTATCAACCAGCTCTTTTGGATGCGTAATACTTTTTATTTTCACATTATAAAATTGGCTGTTTGGTTTAAGCTTCGAAAAGACCTGTTGGATTTGTTGGGTGAACGGTTTGCTATTGTCAACTTGTGGAGTGTTGCCATTAGCCCCGCCCGACCCACCACTCCCAGCATTACTATTAGGCCCACCTTTGCCACCGCCACAGGCGCTGAGCAATAAGGTGAAAGAGAATAGGTATAAATAGCGGCTAAGCGTTTTCATAGGTGTTACCTGATGCTTGAATGACTTTATCTTAATAGAAAACTGATTACTTTTCTTTATAAAAATACAGCAATTATTAATCACGAACCAAAGGCATTAATAATATGGTTAAGCGTATCATCTATGCCTTCAATCGCTACTACGTCAAAGCGCATAGATGACTGGGGTGCGTGTTTTTGTTGATAGGCGAGTGCTGCTTTTATAATGCGTTGTTGTTTTTTGTGGGTAATACTGGCGGCAGCGCCACCAAAATCAGCATTTTTACGGTAACGCACTTCAATAAAAACGAGGCTTTCGCCGTCTTGCATGATTAAATCCACTTCACCGGCTTTGGTGGTAAAGTTTCGTTGTAGTAGTTTGTAGCCTTTATTGGTGAGATAGCTAAGTGCTTTATCTTCTGCTTGGTTGCCGCGTTTTTGTTTGGCAGTTTGATTGTTATTTGACGGTTTAAAAAATCGTTTTAAGAATTCCATAGTGTTATACAATAGCTTGATGAGCGTTAAAAAACCACAAGGCACTTTATACATCGTTGCAACCCCGATTGGCAATTTAGGGGATATCACTCATCGCGCAATTGAAACCTTAAAAAAGGTGGATAAAGTCTGCGCTGAAGATACCCGAAACACCCGAAAGCTATTAACTCACTTTGGCATTCAGGCTGATTTACAAGCTTTGCATGACCATAATGAGATAGCGCGGATTGAGCAGGTAAAGGGCTGGTTAGATCGTGGTGATCATATTGCATTGGTTAGTGATGCAGGTACGCCTTTAATTAGTGATCCGGGGTATCACTTGGTCAATGCGTTGGGGGATGATGGCTATAAAATTGAGCCGATACCGGGCGCTTCTGCCATTATAACTGCGTTGTCGGTGGCGGGTTTGCCGACTGATCGCTTTAGCTTTGAAGGCTTTTTGCCAGCAAAATCAGTGGGTAGAAACAAAGCACTTCAAGCTAATTTAAAAGAGGTACGTACGCAGGTTTATTACGAATCAAGTCATCGCATAGCCAAAACCATTGAGGCGATGTTGGCTATTTTTGGCGGTGAGCGTAAAGTCGTTTTGGCGCGCGAGCTGACTAAAATGTTTGAGCAAATCTACCGAGGTGATTTAGCCGGTTTGCAGGCATGGATAAATGACGATGCAATGCATCAAAAAGGCGAGTTTGTGCTAATGCTCGCGGGGCAAGTTCAGGATGAACAGACGAACGAGCAAACGGTAGCGGTTGAAAGTTTATTAAAAATATTGGTGGATGAACTGCCTGTTAAACAGGCGGCAGGATTAGCTGCCAAAATAACGGGTAAAAAGAAGAATGAATTATATAAATTAGCAATGAGTTTAAAGGGAGAGTGAGTTTGAAAGATGTCATGAGTAATAAAGTCCAGGCATTGATTTTGGGAGGTGCGTTGATAGTTGGTTTATATTTATTAGGTTATACGTTGGGTGGAAGTATCATTGAATATAAATCCTTGGAAAGAACCGTGGTGGTAAAAGGACTGTCAGAGAAAGAGGTGAATGCTGATATTGTCATGTGGCCTATTGCTTATCTGCGTGCAAATAATGATCTATCTCAGCTTTATGCTGACTTAGATTCAGATACAAAATCAATTAAGAATTTCCTAAAAGTAAATGGCTTTAGTGATGCTGAAATCAGTATTTCAGCCCCTGCAGTAACGGATAAAATTGCACAGAACTATGATAGGGGTAATAAAGTTACGTATCGGTACAGCGCAATACAAACCTTAACGCTTTATAGCAAAAACATAGAGAAAGCGAGGCAGGCCATGACAAAAATTACGGCGCTTGGAAAAGGTGGTATCAGCTTTAGAGATAACTCTTATGAGACACAGTACTTATATACCAAGCTGAATGAAATCAAGCCTCAAATGTTAAAAGAGGCTACTAAAAATGCTAGGCTTTCAGCACAAACTTTCGCGGTTGATTCTCAAAGTTCTTTAGGAAAAATTAAAAGCGCAAGGCAAGGGCGGTTTAGTATTAGCCCTCGAGATGATAATACCCCTTATATTAAAAAAGTGCGTATTGTGTCTACGGTTGAATATTATTTATCGGACTAGCCTTCTTTAAATACAAACTTAATCAGTCTTGCTTGGTGCTTATTAAAACCGATAAGTAACTTTTGCTCCGAGTGCTTCTGATTTACTGTCGGGTTGTTGAAAGGCGTTATTGCCAGAACTAACAATACTCGACTCTTTAAAATGTGTTTTTTCAGAGTAGATCATAACACCCCAGCGTCTGCCCGATTGATAACGGTATTGAATGTAGACACTATCAGATCCTTTGGGTTCTAGTGTGAGATCTTCAGTAATATCAACTTCTTCTTTTACTGCAAAAGGAAGCTTGTAACCAATTTCAAGTCGCCCCCTGCCAGTGCCTGTTTGATGGAATAGACCAAGGCCTAGTTTTGCGTAGGGTTGTGTATAGGTTTCGGTATAACCAACGCCTTGTATGCCTGAATATGTTTTTGCGTTTTTGATTTCGCGTGTCCACTTTTCAAGTCCTACTGCGCCTACAATATCAAAAGAGCGACCACGCATTGCCAGTTTAGCCTCGCCTTTTAAACCAGCATAGACGGTTTCAGATTCTAGTCGTTCACCACTTTGCAGTCCGCCTGTATAGTCAATAGTGCCTTGGTAGGCGGTGCCAGATAACTCGTGTAGTAAACCACGTGATTTATTGAGGAGGTTGCCAGAACTTATGCCAATGCTATAGCGAGTGCCATTTTCTGAGAGGTTTAGGGAAGGCTCGACCCATTCAAAACTTTCGGTGCCTAGGCTAATGACACGATCGGCGAAGAGTAAAGTAGGTTGAATAAGTAAAATAATGAGACTGAATTTTAAGCGTTGTTTCTTCATAGTGAGGGGGTATCGGTGGTTAGTTGACTTTATTATTTGAAATATTTGCACGAGAATATGGGGAAACAAATATTAGTATATTTTTAGGTGGGGCGGTAGGTTTTTACTCGTCATTCGCCGAGCCGTGCAAGGTCTCGTTTTATTTTTTTTGTGCAAAGGCTTTAACCTGAATCAGTGACTTTAATGCGGATTCAGGTTAAAGCTAAAAACGATAAGTAAATGTTGCGCCTAGTGCAGTCGTTTGAGCCTCGGGCTGATTAACCGCCTTATTATTGATAAGGATAGACTTGGATTTTCCTAAATGAGTTTTTTCTGAATACAAAATAACACCCCATTTATTACTTGATTGATAGCGGTATTGAAAATACACGCTATCAAGTCCAGCAAGGCTTAGGTCTAAATCAAGGTCGTCATTGGTTTTGGTAATTTGGAAGGGCCGTTTGTAGCCAATTTCAAAGCGAGCCCTGTCATGCTTGATGTAATGAAAATATCCGACACCAAGTTTTACATAGGGCTGTAAAAATTTTTCTTTAGTTGCAGGGATGACTTTTCCAGCATTATCTTTGCTACTTTTAATCTCACGTGACCATGTCTCATGCCCAAATGTGCCAGCAATATCAAAGTGGTTAAGTCTGGCAGCAATTTTGCCTTCTATCTTGTTGCCTGAATAACTTGTTTTAGTGGTGACGAGGTTGGTGGGTGATGAAATATTATATGCGATATCACCTTTATAGATATTCGCGTTTATCTCATAAAATATCCCAGTGGGGCGAGCTAACAATGTGCCGGTGGTTACGCCGATATTATAACGCCTACCTTTTTCTTTAAGGTTGGTTGAATCTTCTGTCCATTTAAAGTCCTCTGCACCGATGCTGATATTGTATTCGGCGTAGCTGATGCAAGGAGCGAGTAAGCCAAATAATGCAATAAACTTAAGATTTAGATTAGATGATTTCATAGTGTTTTCTTTTTAATCTTTGAGGCGCCAATAAGGCATCAAATTCGTTCTCAGTATGATAAGGGTTTGATTGAGTGGCTTTAGTTGTGCATCCATCTTTTAGAGTGTATATATTTTGATATATCCTCCTAAATTGTTACAGAGTACGCTGAAGATGGTGTAGAAGTAGGTCTAGATGAGGGTTATCGTCCTCGCATATTTCTACCATGTTTTTGTAATACATCATGGGTGTTAGTTCTGACTTTAGCCATGCAGATATTATTATTAAATCCTTTGAGCGGATTGCGTTGAATAAGGTGTACTTGGCCGCTAAGGAAATATTTTCACACCTCCTTAGTTCAACAAAAAGTTGTTCCTGCAAGTTAAGTATTTCTTTGTCTTTCTTTCTGGTGGTCATTGATCCTTCTTTTGCATAGCGGTATATGAGGTCGTCAAGATTCACTGCGTTGTGTTTGAAACAGTAAATCGATTATAAAGTGTGAGCCGGCCTGTAAGCCGGGTTCTGTCGAGAACAATCATTCATCTGGATAATACGTCGCCGTATATCTCAAGCGATCTACCCGGATGCAGCGCGGGTCGCGCCTAATGCATCCCTATTTGATCTTGCTCCGGACGGGGTTTACCTTGCTGCAACGGTTACCCATTGCACGGTGCGCTCTTACCGCACCCTTTCACCCTTACCTGATTAGCCGAAGCCAATCAGGCGGTCTTCTCTCTGTTGCACTTGCCGTCAGCTTGCGCTGCCCAGACGTTATCTGGCGTCCTACCCTATGGAGCCCGGACTTTCCTCGATTTATAAATAAAGCGCGATTGTCCAGCCAACTCACACCACTATTTTAACGTGTTTTTAGTAAAAGTGATAATGAAACGGTGATTAGAAATAACGCAATAAGGTATAAAAATGTTAAAAACACCTCAAGAATAGAACAAAAAAGAAACATACCTAATGTGAGTTGTAACTATTTTTCTTTATCATATTTAATCAAAAGAACTATTTCTTCAGTATTGAAAAGTGTTGTGCGCAATAAAGCTAAGTTATTGTCTTTTAAAGGACTTTTTATGCAAAACAATGTTTGTTTTATGGTTGATAACTGGTATTATTTGGATATTAATGGATAATTTTGGTGAAAGATGGTTTTTGTCACTGGTCTCCTGTTAATAATTGAATCTTAATTGGGTGTGGTAGCGTGTTTTTTAGGGGTATTTCAAATTTAAACATCAATGCGGGTGGGCGGATAGCAATTCCGACCAAGTACCGTGATGATTTGAAGTCCGAAAATAACGGTCAGATGATATTAACGGTTGATCATGGTGTGCGTTGTTTGGTGTTGTACCCAATGGCGAAGTGGCTGGATACAGAGCAAGCTTTGATGGGTTTGCCAAATCTATCGGAAACGGTTCGTGAAATGAAACGTTTGATTTTAGGTCATGCAACGGATGTTGAGATGGATGGTCAGGGTCGTATTTTGATTCCGCCCCCGTTGCGTGAATATGCAGAGATTGATAAAAAAATCTCGATGATTGGTCAGGGTGATAAGTTTGAAATTTGGAGTGAAAACTCTTGGAATAATGGGCGTGATCAGTGGGTTAAGGCTGCGCCGGTTAATATTCAGAATGATGAAGCGTTAAAGAATTTTTCAATTTAGCGGTAGGTGGCGATGAGTAAGCACTTTAAACACGAAACGGTGTTACTCAACGAGGCGGTTGAAGCGCTAAATATAAAAAAAGGTGGTGTGTATATAGATGCTACTTTTGGTCGAGGAGGGCACTCGGCAGAAATAATAAAGCAACTGGGTTCAGAAGGACGGTTGTTGCTAATTGATAAAGATCCGCTTGCTATCGCTTTTGCGAAGGAAGTTTATAAAGATGATGAGCGGGTTTTTGTTTGGCAGGGTTCGTTTAAGGATTTTCCGCAAGCATTAGTTGATGCGGGTTTGAATAAAGCGAACGGGATTCTTTTGGATCTTGGTGTGTCATCGCCCCAGTTAGATGATGCTTCTCGCGGTTTTAGTTTTATGCGAGAAGGCGCACTTGATATGCGAATGAACCCCGATGCGGGTATCAGTGCGGCAGAATGGATAGCTAAGGCAGACGAAGAAGAAATTGCCAATGTTATTTATTTGTATGGTGAAGATAAGCTATCAAGACGAATAGCAAGAAAAATAGTGGAAAAGAGAGTTGAGTCCCCGATCAGTACAACGCTTCAGTTGGCTGAGATTATAGTTTCCTCAATTCCTATGCGATTACAAAAGAAAGAACCGGGAAAGCATCCGGCAACGCGTAGTTTTCAAGCGATTCGAATTTTTATTAATCGAGAGCTTGATGATTTAATTGAATGTTTAGAGTGCTCAAAAGAGTCTCTGGCAAGTTCAGGAAGATTGGTTGTGATTAGTTTTCATTCTTTAGAAGATAGGATCGTAAAGCGTTTTTTACGTGCGCAGTCGACGTCGCCCAAAATGCCGCGTGGAATGCCGATAAGGGATGATCAGTTAGAAGTTCCTGATTTTAAACTGATCGGTAAGGCGGTCAAGCCTAGTAGGAATGAAGTGGAAATCAATGTGCGATCACGTAGCGCGATCATGAGAATTGGAGAGAGAAAATGAGCCAAAAAGATAGCCAAGTTCAGGAGGTTGGAAAGATGCCAGGAGATAGCTTTAACTGGCAGTTATCGTTATTGCTTGTGTTGTTTGTTGCTGTGGTATTTACAGCGATTAAAACGGTATCTCAACGGCATGAGGCAAGATCTCAATTTGTCAAACTACAAAAGCTAGAAAAGGAGCGCGATATGTTGGCGGCGCAGTGGAGTCGTTTAAAGTTGGAGCAAAGCACCATGCTGAATCAAGTTCGTGTGGAGCGATTAGCAAGTCGTGATTTGAATATGCAAATGCCTAAGCCGTCAGAGAAGAAAATGATTCGTGAAACGATCATTGAGAGGCCGTTGGTTTACCCTGTGATGGCTGCACCTGGCAGGACATCAGTAAAAAATGCAACCGTAGCTTTGGGTGAATGAAGGTGACAAAACGCACCTATAATTCGCATAAACGTAGTGCTGTGATGCCACCTGTATATCGCGGGCGACGTTTGGTGCTAATGCTAGTGCTTTTGGCAGGTATTGTTGTATTGCTAGGGCGTGCAGCTTATCTGGAGGTTTTTCAGCAAACTTGGTTGAAAAAGCAAGCAGATAAACGTCAGTTGCGTACTGTCACTGTGCCTCCTTATCGTGGCATGATCGTAGATCGCAATGGTGAGGCGCTTGCAGTTAGTTCTCCTGTGGCTTCAGTCTCTATTGATCCTCAGAAGTTATTGCGAGATAAGGCTAAGCTGCAAAAAGAAGCGCTAAAAGGGGGTGATAAAGCTTCTATGGCGCAAATGAAGCTTGTTGAACTTGATAAGAAGTTGTCAAAAATGGAGGCCGTTCTGGGGATGGCTGACGGGGCATTAAGTAAGCGAATCGAAAAAGATGCGATTAAACAATTTACCTATTTGGCTCGTCAGATCGAACCAGAAAAAGCCGAAGAAATTGATTTGTTAAATATTCGGGCGGTGAATACTAAGCGTGAGTATCGTCGCTTTTATCCAATGGCGGAAACCACATCGCATGTGGTTGGTTTTACCAATATTGATGACAAAGGGATTGAGGGTGTGGAGCGCGCAATGAATGTGCGCCTTGCAGGTCAGTCCGGTAGAAATCGTGCGATTCGTGATGGTCGTGGTCGCATGGTGGAAAATATTGAAGAGCTGGAGCGTATGATTCCAGGCGAGCCTGTAAAGCTAAGTATGGATCATCGGATTCAATACATGGCTTATAAGTTATTGAAAGGTGAAGTTTATAAGTTAAGTGCAAAATCAGGCTCGGTCGTTGTTTTGGATACAAAAACGGGTGAGATATTGGCAATGGCGAATATGCCAAGCTTTAATCCCAATGATCGTTCTTCATTAAAGCCTTATTATTATCGTAACCGTGCCGTGGTTGATACATTTGAGCCCGGTTCAACACTTAAACCGTTAACAATCGCGGCAGCACTTGAGGCACGCGTGATAGATAAAAGCGTCTCTATTGATACCTCTCCTGGGATTTTAAAAATTGGTAAAACTGAAATTACAGATGGTATAGATCGAGGTACTTTGACCTTGGGTAAAATACTCGCTAAATCCAGTAATGTAGGTGCGAGTAAAGTGGCGCTGTTGATGCAGTCGAGCGATTACTGGCGGTTTTTAAATCGAGTGGGTTTTGGACGTAAGCCTGATGCTGGTTTTACCAGTGAGGCAGAAGGAAGCCTAAGCTATTACAAAAAATGGGGTCGTGTCGATCGTGCCTCTCATGGCTATGGGTATGGCTTGTCTGCAAGCTTATTACAATTAGCGAATGCTTACTCCGTTTTTGCTACGGGTGGTATTTTGAATCCTATCTCTATTTATAAGTCACAACATAAACCACTTGGACAGCGGGTTATGTCTAAAGAAAATGCGACTGCGGTCTTAAATATGATGCGCGAAGTGGTGAAGAAAAAAGCCACCGGTAAATTAGCGGCTGTTGATGGTTATCATGTGGCAGGAAAAACAGGAACTGCGCGTAAATATGTTAATAAACATTATAGCAAGAAAAAATTAATCGTAAGTTTTATCGGTTTAGCACCAGCAACAAATCCACGTTTAGTGGTTGCTGTGATGATTAATGAACCGAAAGTGGAAAAGGCTAGCGGTGGCCGTTTAGCGGCACCTTTATTCTCAAAAATAATGGCAAACTCACTACGCATTATGGATATTGCACCCGATGCTTTGCCAGCAATGAAGGTAAGTAAACAATACAAACAAAAACTAAAGTCAGAAGTGGCTTTAATGGAAGCATTGGGGGAAGTTCAGTAGTGCAGTTATCGGTGGTGTTAACAAATATTGCTGAGGTCTCAGAGGGTGTTGATCGCGACATCACGACTATCACTTTAGATAGTCGCGAGGTTGTTAGCGGTGCTTTGTTTGTAGCTTTAAAAGGTACACAGCAGCATGGCTTGATCTACGCTGAGAAAGCACAGGAGATGGGAGCAGTAGCCATTATTTGGGAGTCGGCTAAGTCTATTAAAGCACCAAGTCTAGATATCCCTTGCATTGAGGTTCCCCATTTGCGTCAAAAGCTCGGGCAAGTTGCGGATCGTTTTTATAGCTCGCCTAGCCAATCACTTAATATGATAGGAATTACGGGCACCGATGGTAAAACCAGTGTGAGTCACTTTTTGGCACAAGCGGTTAATGATTCGGCCGTTATCGGTACGATTGGAATCGGTGCCTTGAATGACTTGCAAACAGCAACGCATACAACGCCGGATGTTTTAAGCGTGCATAAAAATCTGTTGATGCTAAAAAACAAAGCAATCAAAACAGTGGCGATGGAGGTTTCATCGCATGCCTTAGATCAAGGTCGTGTTGATAATGTGCTGTTTGATGTGGCTGTGTTAACGAATCTAAGTAGTGATCATTTGGATTATCACGGTACTGTAAAAGCCTATGCTGAAGCAAAACAAAAGCTTTTTTCATCAGCTGATTTGAAGGCGGTTGTAGTGAATTTAGAGGATAAGTTTGGGCGTATTTTGGCTAATAAAAGTAAGCAAGGCGTAAAGGTAATTGGCTACTCAGTAGGTGAGCAAGCGGATTGTTCTAATGATGTGTTGTTAGCGTACGATGTTGTGTTAAGTGAACAAGGCGTAGCAGCTAACGTCTCTTATAAAGGTCAAACAGCGAAACTCAATGCGGCGGTACTAGGACGTTTTAATATTAGTAATTTACTGGCATCGTTAGGTGCGATGTTAGCGTTAGAGTGGTCGCTGCCCGATGCGCTTGATCAACTGAATCAAGTAGCAACAGTTGCAGGTCGTATGGAAAAGGTTTCAGAAACAGGTATTTTGGCGGTGGTTGATTACGCGCACACAGCTAATGCACTGGGAACCGTATTAAACGCATTACGTGAACATACGCAAGGCAAGCTCATTTGTGTGTTTGGTTGTGGTGGTGATCGTGATACCAGTAAACGTCCGCTAATGGCAGAGGTTGCTGAGAAGCTTGCGGATGTGGTGATCGTCACGGATGACAACCCACGTACAGAAAGTCCAGAGAAGATCATGCAAGATATTATTACAGGTTTTAAAGATGCGCAGCGAGTGCATATAGAACATGATAGAGCAAAAGCAATCGCCGTTGCACTATCACAAGCAAAACAAGGTGATACCGTTTTAATCGCAGGAAAAGGTCATGAAAATGTGCAAATTCTTGCGACAGAAACTTTGCCATTTAGCGATAAAGAGGAAGCCAATAAAATCTTGCAGGAGCTAGCAGCCTGATGAGTGCTTCGACTTTCTTAACGTTGTCACAAATTGCCGAAATGACGGGTGGTAGGTTGATAGGCGCGGATAAAGCGATAGATTCAGTTGCCACCGATTCTCGCCTTGTGAAAGTGGATCAACTGTTTATAGCCATTAAAGGGGAGCGTTTCGATGCGCATACCTTTGTAAAAGACTTAGTTGGAAAAGCAGGTGCTGCGTTAGTACACAAGAAAATTGATTGTGAACTATCGCAAGTGTTGGTTGAAGATACTTTAAAAGCACTGGCTGATTTAGCCGCTGGATGGCGTAAGCAGTTTAAAAAGCCGGTCATTGGCTTAACAGGTAGTAACGGTAAAACCACATTAAAAGAAATGCTTTCTGCGATCTTGTCGGTTGAACACAAGGTGCTGGCAACGCATGGCAACTTAAATAATGACATTGGCATGCCTTTGACGTTATTGCGAATCAGAGAAGAACATGATTTTGCCGTCATTGAGATGGGTGCAAATCACCCGAAAGAAATTGAATTTTTAACAGAAATTGCTTGCCCAGATGTGGCAGTTGTAAATAACGCCGGTGAAGCACACCTCGAAGGCTTTGGAAGCTTGCAAGGTGTCGCAGAAGCGAAAGGAGAAATTTTTATTGGGTTGGGGACTCAGGGGGTTGCCATAATCAATGCAGATGATTCATTTGCAGATTATTGGAAGGCTCTCAATCAAGACCGTAAGTTTATTACGTTTGGCATTAGTAATAACGCAACAATAAGCGGCCAATTATCATCGGATGGGGGTCTGGTGATAAAAGCAGATAACACAGAGGTTAGGGCTAATCTCAAACTGCTTGGTCGTCATAATGCAATGAACGCGCTTGCGGCAACTGCGGTTTCGACCGCATTGGGGATCAAACTGGAAATCACAATCGAAGGTTTAGAATCTCTGCAACCAGTGAAAGGGCGTTTAGCTCCGGTAGCTGGTCTTTATAACTCGCAGATTTTGGATGATACGTATAACGCCAATCCAGACTCTGCCGTAGCGGCACTTGATGTGCTTGCGCAACAAAAAAACACTGTATTTGTATTAGGTGATATGGCGGAGCTAGGCAGTGATGCCGAAGCGATGCATCAGCATATCGGTGAAAAGGCAAAAGACTTAGGTATTGACCGTATGTATTGCTTAGGTGCTTATAGCGCCAAAGCCTGTGACACTTTTGGTGAGAACGGCAAAAGCTTTGTTGAAATGGATGATTTGTTAAATACATTAAAAAACGATGTTGCTCAGTCGGATATGAAGAACAACGCAACAATTTTAGTAAAAGGTTCTCGAAGTATGAAAATGGAACGCGCCGTAAGCGCACTTAGTGCTGTTAGCGAAAATGATACCTATCGGGAGTCTGCTTAAATGTTATTGCCTTTTTTCGAGTGGTTATCAGAGTATGTATCTGCTTTTAACGTGATTCAATACTTAACTGTGCGTAGTATTTTGTCAGTATTAACCGCGTTTGGGATTGCATTATTGCTAGGCCCTAAAATGATTGTAGCGTTAACCAATTTTAAAATGGGACAGCCAATTCGTGGAGATGGGCCGCAAACGCATCTAGCAAAAGCCGGTACACCAACCATGGGTGGTGTGTTGATTTTAATGGCAATTACCATTGCAACCTTGTTATGGAGCGACTTAAGCAATCATTATGTTTGGGTGGTTTTATTTGTCACCGTCGGTTCTGGCTTAATTGGTGGTTACGATGATTACCTCAAGTTAAAACAGAAAAGCAGTGATGGCTTGTCATCTAAATTAAAGTATTTAGGCTTGTCATTTGTCGGCTTAGCGGCGGTAACGTATTTATATATCGTCGCCAAGACACCGGTTGAAACGACACTTTATTTTCCGGTTATAAAAGAGTGGTTCTGGGATATGGGTTGGCTATTTATCCCTTGGAGTTATTTAGTCATCGTCGGCACCAGTAACGCGGTTAACCTCACTGATGGTTTGGATGGCTTGGCGATTATGCCGACAATATTAGTGGCGGCGGCATTGGGTATTTTTATCTATGTTGCGGGCAATGTGAAATTTTCAGACTACTTAGGCGTGCCGTATGTGGCAGGTGTGGGTGAAATCGTGATTTTTTGTACCGCTATTTTCGGTGCTGGTTTAGGCTTTTTATGGTTTAACACCTACCCAGCGCAAGTTTTTATGGGTGATGTGGGCGCGTTGGGCTTAGGTGCGGCACTTGGAATTGTTGCAATATTGGCACGACAAGAGTTGGTTTTATTCATTATGGGTGGTGTGTTTGTAATGGAAGCAATATCAGTCATTTTACAAGTCGGCTCGTACAAGCTTCGCGGTAAACGAATATTCCGTATGGCACCGATTCACCACCACTTTGAATTAAAAGGCTGGGCAGAGCCTAAAGTGATTGTTCGTTTTTGGATTATTACCATCGTCTTGGTGTTAATCGGTTTAGCAACACTAAAAGTAAGATAAGGATTATTAGTTTAATGAACGCAATGCAATTAAATAACGCAGTAAATGCAAACACAGTCATCGTCGGCCTCGGCACGACGGGGCTATCGGTTGCGCGTTTTTTACAGCAGCAACAGCGTGAATTTGTGGTAATGGATAGCCGCGATAATCCACCTAATGCCGAAGACTTAAAAGAAGATTTTGCCAATGTGCCTTATCACTTTGGAAGCTTTAACCGTGAATGGTTAAACCAAGCAGAGCAAATTATCGTCAACCCAGGTATTGCTGTTGCTACGCCAGAAATTGCACAAGCACAACAAGCGGGCGCTGAAGTCGTCGGTGATATTGAGTTATTTGCTCGGGCTGTTAATGATATCAGCAATAATGAAAAAAATAAAAGCAAGCCCATTATTGCGATTACCGGTTCAAATGGAAAAACAACCGTTACCCAGTTGCTCGACTTGATGGCAAAGAAATCAGGCTTTAAAGTTGGTACTGGTGGAAATATCGGTACACCCGCGCTGGACTTATTAGCGGATGATGCCAATGAATTATTTGTTCTGGAACTATCTAGCTTTCAACTTGAAACCACGACATCGTTACACACAACAACTGCCGTGATTTTAAATGTGTCAGAAGATCACCTTGATCGCTATAACAATGATATTGAAGCGTATGCGCAAGCCAAAGGCGTGATTTATAAGAATTGTCAGCAGCTGGTATATAACCGTGATGATGCCTATTCGACGCAACTTGCGAACAGTAAGACAGCGGTGAGTTTTGGTTTAGATAAGCCACAAGAAAATCACTACGGCATACAGTCAAAAAAAGGTGCTGATTGGTTGGCTAAAGGGCAAACCTTGTTAATGCCGGTATCTGACATCAAACTACCGGGCTTACATAATGTATCGAATGCTTTGGCTGCTTTGGCATTAGGCGAACTTGCAGGGTTAAAATTAACTGCGATATTAGAGGTACTACGAGAGTATGCAGGCTTGGAGCACCGTACCCAGTGGCTTGCTAACATCGAAGGTATTGATTGGTATAACGATTCTAAAGGCACAAATGTTGGTGCAACCCTAGCGGCATTGACAGGTTTAACTGGCAAAACAGTATTAATTGCAGGTGGGCAGGGTAAAGGGGCTGATTTCTCACCGCTTACAAAAGCAATCCACAAACACGCACAAGCCGTCGTTTTAATGGGGGAAGATGCGGATAAAATCGCTACAGTTATCCCTGAATCAACGCCTATGGTTAAGGTCGAGAGTATGCAAGCGGCCGTTTTAGAAGCCTCTAAACTCGCAAAACTAGGGCAGTCACAAGGTGAAGACAGAATGAATGTTTTGTTATCCCCTGCCTGTGCGAGCTTTGATATGTTTAAAAATTATATGGTACGTGGTGAACAGTATATTCAACATGTTATGAATTTAGAATCACATTGTAAAAAGGAGCTTGTATGACTTCTACACTCAAAGCACTTTTTGATTTTCAACCCGAATGGCAACGCTATGTTGACCGTAGTTTGCTCGTGAGTGTCGTGCTACTAATGGGTTTAGGTCTAGTTATTATGATGTCTGCCTCAGTTGCGGTGGCAGAAAAAAACTATGGTGATATTTACCACTTTTTTAACCGCCAATTAATATTTGTCGGTATTGGTACGCTAGCCGCATTATTTGTTTATCGGATTAAAACCAGCTTTTGGCAAAGCTTTGGCGCAAAATTACTGCCTGTGGTGTTGTTGCTATTAATAGCAGTATTAATTCCAGGGATTGGCAAAGAGGTAAATGGTAGTCATCGTTGGATTAATCTTGGCCCACTGTCATTACAGGTGTCAGAAATGGCAAAGTTAATTATGATTATGTACTTAGCTGGTTATTTAGTGCGCCATGGTAAAGACCTTTCTCAGTCAGCATCGTATCAGCCGTTAGCTATTCCATTAATTGTTATTTTTGTTACTGATGCATTACTTATGTTAGAACCAGATTTTGGTTCAGTAGTGGTATTAACCGCGACAGGTATCTCTTTGTTGTTCCTTGGAGGGGTTAAAATTACACGATTACTGATTCTCTTTATTGGGGCGATTGCATTAATGATTCCATTGGTTTTGATGGGCTATCGTGGTGCACGTGTTACCGCATTTATGGACCCTTGGGCACATGCTTCAGGCAAGGCGTATCAAACTGTTCATGCACTGATGGCAGTGGGTGATGGAGGCTGGTTCGGGGCAGGTTTAGGCGCAAGTGTGCAAAAATTGTTCTACCTGCCTGAAGCACATAATGACTTTATTTTTGCAGTATTAGCCGAAGAATTTGGTTTTGTAGGAATTGTTGTTACCTTGTTTTTATACGCTTGGTTGGTACAACGTGCCTTTGTCATTGGTTTTAGAGCAGACCGTGCGAAATTACATTATGCAGCTTACCTTGCTTATGGCATCGGCTTTTGGATGGGCTTTCAAGTGCTCTTTCATATTGGTGTAAACCTTGCCTTGCTACCACCTAAAGGCTTAACCTTGCCATTAATCAGTTATGGTGGAAGCAGTTTATTAATTGTCATGATGGCGATTGCATTATTAATGCGAGTACATCGTGATACACAAATTGCGTTGTTTGGTTTATCCGATAGCGAAGCCAGAAAAGCACAGCAAAAAATGCTCAAGCAAGCACCAAGAAGAAGACGAGCAACAACGGCTCGCGGTGGAGTAAGTTATGCCAAGTAATATCGCTAAGAAACGGCCAATTTTAATTACCGCAGGCGGTACCGGTGGGCATGTGTTTCCTGGTCTTGCGGTGGCGCGTGCATTGCAGGCGCAAGATATTCCCGTGGTTTGGATGGGTACTAAAAAGGGGCTGGAAGCCAGAGTCATACCCGAAGCAGGTATTGAAATGGTTTACCTATCGGTGAACGGTTTACGCGGTAAAAATATACTCACTCTAATCGGCGCCCCTATTCAGTTAGCAAAAGCATTATTTCAGTCGATTATGATTATGCGAAAAATCAAACCGAAAGCTGTATTGGGCATGGGTGGTTTTGTCGCTGGGCCGGGCGGGTTGGTTGCTTCATTAATGGGTATTCCTGTAGTGATTCACGAGCAAAACGCAATCCCAGGGTTAACCAATAAATTATTAAGCTTTGTTAGTAAACGGGTTTTGGAAGGCTTTCCCGGTACTTTCAAAGGTAAGAAGAATTCACAAGGTATTGGCAACCCCGTGCGCCAAGATATTGCAGGTTTAAAACATCCTATTTACCGATTGGGTGACCGTTGGGGGCATGTGCATGTACTCATCATTGGTGGTAGTTTGGGCGCGCAAGCTTTAAATGAAGTCGTACCGATGGCGCTGGCAGAATTGCCACTAGATAAGCGCCCAGTGGTTCGTCATCAAGCCGGTAAAAACAAAGATGTTAGCACCAATAAACTGTATGAAAAACTAGGTGTAAATGCCGAAGTAACACCTTTTGTAGAAGATATGGCAGAAGCCTACGCTTGGGCGGATTTGGTGATTTGTCGCTCAGGTGCGTTAACCGTAGCAGAGATTTCAGCTGCCGGTTTGTCCTCAATTATGGTGCCCTATCCGTATGCGGTTGATGATCATCAAACCGCTAACGCAAAGTACCTAGCAGATGCAGAAGCAACGGTGTTGATCCAACAAAACGATTTAACTAAAGAGTCGCTAGCAAGTTTGTTAGAAACACTATGCTCTGATCGAAATAAATTAATCGAAATGGCGTTTAGAGCGTATGAACTTGCAAAGCCGAATGCGACTGTAGAGGTTGCTGCAATTTGTGCGGAAATGGCAGGTTATGAGTTCTCTGTTACTAGTAATAACCCAACAAATTCAGAAAACAAATTTGAAATGGTCTTGAACTTAGACGAAAACGGCAAAGTTGAAACCGATGTAACTAGCGATGACCAGCGTATCAGCAGTGATAAAAAGAAGGGAATAAACTATGAAGCAGCCTAACGACCTAGCGCGCCGTCGCATTAAACAAGTCCACTTTGTGGGCATTGGTGGCTCGGGCATGAGTGGTATTGCTGAGGTGCTGGCTAATATTGGTTACGAGATTACTGGCTCTGACTTGGCCGAAAACGCAATGACAGATCGTCTCGCATCATTGGGCGCAAAAATATTTAAAGGTCATGCCGCTAGTAATATTGATGGCGCTAATGTGGTGGTTACTTCCACTGCCGTGAGCAAAAACAACCCAGAAGTGGTTGCCGCAAAAGAACAGAATATTCCAGTTATCAGACGTGCTGAAATGTTGGCAGAGATTATGCGGTTCAGTAACGGAATCGCGGTGGCAGGCACGCACGGTAAAACCACTACAACCAGCCTAGTTACCAGTTTACTAGCCGAAGGTGGGCTTGATCCAACCTATGTTATAGGCGGACGTTTAAACAGTTCGGGTAGTAATTCACGCTTGGGTACGGGTGAATATTTGGTAGCTGAGGCGGATGAAAGTGATGCATCATTCTTATTGTTACAGCCGATGATTTCGGTAGTAACGAATATTGATGCAGATCACCTGAGCACTTACGACAACGATTTTGAAAAACTCAAAGATACCTTTGTCGAGTTTTTACATCACTTGCCGTTTTATGGTTTAGCGGTACTTTGTGTCGATGATGAAAATGTCTGCGATATTTTACCGAAAGTAACGCGTACCATCGTCACATATGGAATTCATTTTGATGCCGATATCCGTGCTAAAAATGTTCGCTATGCGGGTACTAAAAGTTACTTCAATGTTGAGCGTACTGACAAAACTAGCTTAGATGTAACACTCAATATGCCGGGCGAACATAATATTCAAAATGCCCTAGCGGCGATTGCGATTGCGACCGAGCTAGGCGTTAGTGATGAGCATATTTTAAGTGGTTTAGATAAGTTCCAAGGGGTAGGTCGACGCTTCCAATGTTACGGCGAGATTAAAATGCCACAAGGTTCGGTGATGTTAGTGGATGATTACGGTCATCATCCTACAGAGATGGAGGCTACCATGAAAGCAGTGCGCAGCGCATGGCCAGATCGCCGTATGGTAGTTATGTTCCAGCCACATCGTTATACCCGAACCCGTGATTTATTTGAGGACTTTACGCAAGTACTGTCTGATCCTGATGTGTTGATATTGCTGGATATTTATTCCGCCAATGAAGAGCCGATTGTCGGTTCTGATGGTCGAGCGTTAGCAGGTGCCATTCGTAATCGTGGCAATGTTGATCCAATTTTTGTAGCAAACACTGATGATATTACCGAGGTTTTACAAAACCAATTAAAAGATGGTGATGTGCTGCTAACCCTTGGTGCAGGTAGTGTGGGCACGATTTCTGCAGGCTTACCCGCGCAGCTTTCTGGGGGCGCATTAATCTAATGAGCGTAACGCAAAACATGGCAGAACGTTTTGGCAAGGTCGCCGTATTAATGGGTGGCTGGGCAGCTGAGCGTGAGGTATCACTAAAAAGTGGTGCAGCGGTATTGTCGGGTTTGTTAGAAAAAGGTGTGGATGCACATAAAGTTGATGCCAGCCGTGATGTGCTTGATGTGTTACGGGAGCAAAAATTTGATCGAGCTTTTAATATTTTACACGGCCGTGGCGGTGAAGATGGTGAGTTACAAGGTGGTTTAGAGGTATTGCAAATTCCTTACACTGGCTGTGGCGTGATGGCTTCGGCGATTAGCATGGACAAGCTAATGACCAAACGTATTTGGACAGGGGCAGGATTAGCGACTCCCGCGTTTGAGATATTAACCGCAGAGTCTGATTTTAATCTGGTTGCTGAAAAATTAGGCCTACCATTAATTATAAAGCCCGCGCAGGAAGGTTCTAGTATTGGTATGAGCAAAGTGAGCGATGCCAGTCAATTAGAACCTGCCTACCAAAAAGCGGCTGAGTTTGATGATGTGGTGTTTGCTGAGCAATGGGTGACGGGGGATGAATATACCGTTGCCATATTGGGTGATGAAGTTTTACCGCCGATACGTGTTGAGGTGCAAACGGGCTTTTATGATTTTGAGGCAAAATATGCGTCAAACAATACCCAGTATCACTGCCCCTGTGGACTGGACGAAATGACTGAGGAGACATTAAAGACCCTTTGCCAAAATGCTTTTGATGTATTGGGCGGAAAAGGTTGGGGAAGGGTCGATGTCATGCAAGATCATGTCGGTACCTTTTGGTTGATTGAAGTAAACACAGTTCCCGGAATGACAGATCACTCGCTGGTGCCAATGGCGGCAAAACAGCAGGGCTTAAGCTTTGCTGATTTAACGCTAAAGGTTTTAGAAACATCGCTGAGTAGCGATCAACAAAAAATGGAGCTAAGTCATGCTGTTTAAAAAACAGAATACAAAGCGGCCACAAGCAACGCGCAAAAATGCTCCACCCGTAAAACGTTCTTTTACGGGTGGTAGAGGCTTACCATGGAAAATGATCGGCTTAGTTACATTCGTCGCAGTACCATTAGTGGGAACTGTAGCGGGTTATCAGTGGCTTAAAAATCCTGAAAACTTAACCATCAAATCAGTTGAAGTTGTTGGTGAGCTAAAGTTATTAGGTAAAGATCAACTGCAACCAGCGATTGAAAAATATACCAAGACAAATTTATACCTGCTCGACACAAAAGCACTAGAAAAAGAGTTGCAAAAGAATCCTTGGGTTCACTCTGTTTCGATGACGCATATATGGCCAGAGAAGTTGATTATAAAAGTACATGAACAAAAGCCCGTGGCACTTTGGGGTGAGAATGCGATGTTGGCAGAAAATGGCACGATTATTAAAGCCAAATTACCCGCGCATAAAATGCCAGTAGGGAAAGCAGCATTACCTACTTTATATAGCCCAAATGATAAGGGGCGTAACATGGCTGCCGGCTTTTTAAAGATTCGCCAATGGATGAAAGGGTTTCCTTTAAAAGTGGTTGAGTTTAAAGAAGACATGCGTGGCTCATGGCAGGTGACATTAGAGAACGGCATGGTATTAAAAATAGGTCGTGAGCATCATAAAAAGCGTTTAAGACGTTTTATGGTGGGTTATCAAGAAAGTTTAAAAAGCATTATTAATACAATCAAAGTGGTTGATTTGCGTTATACCAACGGCTTTGCAGTTAAATGGAAGAAGGGACTGTCACGTAATCGTAGCTGATTAATTTATGGTTTGTTTGCAAGTATCTTATTAACAAGATAACTGAACAAAATTGGTATAACGGCTACTAATATTAAACAGTATTTAAAGTTTGGGAAGTAAAGGGGAAGTGTTATGGGTAAACCATTAAAGGAAATAACAATGTCGGTTGGCAGTGAAGGCAATATGGTTGTTGCACTGGATATAGGCACATCAAAAATCGTTGCCTTAATTGGTGAAGTCGCTAATAACGGTGAAATTAGTATTATTGGCATCGGTAAAAACAAATCAAGCGGCATGAAAAAGGGCGTGGTGGTAAATATTGATAAAACCATTGATGCGATTCAAAGTGCGGTTGAAGAAGCTGAACTAATGGCTGGCGTTAATATAAATTCGGCATTTGCAGGCATCGCAGGTAGTCATATTCAAAGCTTAAATTCACATGGCATCGTGGCAATCAAAGACAAAGAGGTTACCGAAGCTGATCTTGAACGTGTCATGGATGCAGCGCGTGCCGTAGCAATCCCTGCGGATCAGCGCATTCTCCATGTTTTACCACAAGATTATGTGATTGATCAGCAAGAAGGTGTGCGTGACCCAATAGGTATGTCGGGTGTACGTTTAGAAGCACGAGTTCACTTAATCACTGGCGCGCACAGTGCAGCACAAAATATCGTTAAATGTGTTGATCGTTGTGGGCTGGATGTTGACGATATTATCCTTGAGCAAGTAGCTTCAAGCTATGCGGTACTTGAGGAAGATGAAAAAGAACTGGGTGTTTGTATGGTTGATATTGGTGGTGGAACTACTGATATAGCCGTTTTCTTAAATGGAGCGATTCGTCACACAGCCGTTATCCCAGTAGCGGGCGATCAAGTAACTAATGATATTGCCGTAGCAGTGCGTACTACCACTCAATTTGCAGAAGAGTTAAAGATTAAGCACGGCTCGGCACTACGTCAACTAGTGACAGATGATGAGATTATTGAAGTGCCTGGCATCGGTGATCGTGAGTCACGTGGACTTTCAACACAAACCTTAGCATCGGTTATTGAACCACGTTATGAGGAGCTGTTTGTTTTAATCAACAATGAATTAAAACGTTCAGGTTTTGATAAATTAGTTGCGGCGGGCATCGTTTTAACGGGTGGCACGTCAAAAATTAAAGGCGCGGTTGAATTGGCAGAAGAGATTTTTCATATGCCAGTGCGTATCGGCGTACCGATAAACGTTGGTGGTTTGAAGGGGGAAGTTGAAGACCCAATTCATGCAACAGGTGTGGGCTTATTAAAGTACGGTGCGGCACAAAACGCCTTTATCGGCGGTAACAGCTTTACCACAATCACAGAAGAAAATGTCTGGGATAAAATGAAAAGTTGGTTTAACAATAATTTGTAAAGGGGAGTTATCTCCAACGTTTTAAGCAGTATTTAGAATAGTTTTAGCAGTAAAAAGGACAGGCTTTTTTCGAAGGAAAGCCTCAATAAACGTAGAGAAATCTACATATTTGAAAATTAATAAAGGGAGTTAAAGGGCTATGTTTGAATTAATGGACACAGAAGGACAAAACGCAAGTATCAAAGTAATTGGTGTGGGCGGTGGCGGCGGAAACGCAGTACAAAATATGGTAGAAGCAGGGGTTGAAGGCGTTGACTTCATCTGTGCAAATACAGACTCACAAGCACTCGATAAATCAGACGTTAAAAACCTAATTCAGCTAGGCAATGCATTAACCAAAGGTTTAGGTGCAGGGGCAAATCCAGAAGTAGGGCGCGAAGCTGCGTTAGAAGACCGTGAAGCGATAAAAGAGCTAATCGGAAGTACTGACATGCTCTTCATCACCGCAGGTATGGGTGGCGGAACAGGTACAGGTGCAGCACCAGTAGTGGCTGAAATGGCAAAAGAGCTAGGTGTGTTAACTGTTGCAGTCGTTACAAAGCCATTCCCATTCGAAGGCCCAAAACGCATGAAAATGGCAGAAGAAGGAATCGCAGAACTCAGCAAGCATGTTGATTCAATCATCACCATTCCTAATGCAAAACTACTCACATCACTGGGTAAAAACACAACACTGCTTGACGCATTTAAAGCAGCAAACGATGTACTACTTGGCGCAGTTCAAGGCATCTCAGAGCTAATTACACGCCCAGGTTTAATCAACGTGGATTTCGCGGACGTAAGAACAGTAATGAGCGAGATGGGTATGTCGATGATGGGTACAGGCATCGCCAGCGGTGACGAGCGCGCAACCAAAGCAGCGAATGCAGCAATCTCTAGCCCACTTCTTGATGATATTAATCTACAAGGCGCAAAAGGTATTCTAGTTAATATCACCGCAGGTTTAGACATGGGTATCCATGAGTTTGAAGAAGTCGGTGCAGCAGTACGTGAATTTGCACACGAAGATGCAACCGTAGTGGTAGGAACAGTAATTGACCCAGAAATGAGCGATGAAATTCGTGTAACACTAGTAGCAACAGGGCTTGATAAGCAGGGTGCAGAACTTAAAGCAGTGCCTACGCAAGGCAATGAAGGTTTGCGTCCAGTCGAGCTAGAGCAACCCCGTATGGCTGCAAATGGTGGCTATGCACAACCTAGCTATGAGCCAGCGCGTACACAGTCAGCGGATAATAGTTACCTAGATATACCAGCCTTCTTACGCAACCAAGCTGATTAATACTTCAGCTTACGCCTATTTACAGCTTAGGGCTATTTTACGCTACTCCCGCGTTGGAGAATGATCACTTGCAGTTCTTTACAACTACAAGCTCACATTCTCCGCCTTGGATTAGCGCAAACTAGATGCAATCTGAAGCATTAATTGGTTTGGGTTGTTGTGAATTTTAAGTAATAAGAAAGGGATGATTTAATCGTCCCTTTTTTTGTTCTTGATGATCTCAATCTACAGATAGAAATGCGAATAAGAATGTTAAAGAGTAAAAGAATTTACTACCCGAAAAGAGATGATGCATGAAATGCACGAAAACATACGAAAGGTCAAAAGTTAAGCAACGCCGCTCCATATGGAAAATACAGACGCAGTGATAACAGAATTAGACAGCTGCTTGCAGTCTAATCTTGGGTGAAAAGAGAAGGGGTTATAATCCATTGGAGCATAAGGGAGATTATACTATTGGTGTCTATAAATTCGATAAATCACTCAAAGGGCTTTTCACCCCGTCAGCACCTTGTTTCAAAACGTGCGTGTAAATCTCAGTCGTTGTAACATCAGCATGGCCAAGCTGAGATTGAACCGTGCGAATGTCAGTCCCATTTTGTAATAAATGCGTAGCAAATGAATGGCGCAAAGTGTGAGAGCTAATAGTCTTTTGAATACCAGCAGTTCTTCCCGCTTTTTTAATTACCTTATTAATCATCGACTCATCAATATGATGGCGACGAATATTGCCAGACTCAGGGTCAACGCTTAAACGCACAGACGGGAATAAATACTGCCAATCCAGAGACTTATTTGCATTTTTATACTTTTTCTCTAAAGCATTTGGCATCCATACCCCCGTATAATTTGGATTTTGTAAATCTTCAAATAACAGCATTTCCACACGCTTTCTTTGATTTTCAATCGCAGGAATCAACTCAACAGCCAATGTAGTAAAACGATGCTTAAACCCCTTGCCATTCCAAATACGAATCTGCTTCATCGAAATATCAATATCATTCACGCGCAAACGCACCAACTCCATACGCCGTAAACCAGAGCCATACAACAAACCCAGCAAAAGCTTATATTGTTGCGGAACCTCATGAAGCAACAAAGCAACCTCAGTTTGAGTTAAAACCGTAGGTAATTTTTGTTGGCGGTTAGCACGCCTAAATTCACTCATACCCTCTAAAGGAATTTCAAGAAATTTATTATAAAGATACGCCAAAGCATTTAATGCAAGCGTTTGAGTACTAGCCGACACTTTGCGCTTAACAGCCAGATAAGTTAAAAACTCAGCAACCTCAGATTTACCCATATCTTTAGGATGACGTTTAGTATGAAAATTAATAAAAGCACGAATCCAAGTAATATAAGTCTTAATCGTACGTTTGCTATAACGCCGAGCCAGCATAAAATCATGAATATCATTAAGAAATGGAGACTGATACATAGAAAATAAAAAGAGAATAAGAAACAAATAGCAAACTTAGCATTAAGTAGGATATAATCCCACTTAATTATTCTCATAGATTAAAAAACGAGCAAATACAATAACTTGTATTTAGCTAAAAAAAAGATTAAGGTTTCCCGCTAATATTGTTTTATGGGATGCAATCCCTTAAAACATACTGTTAGAGTAAATATCAAAAAAATGGAGAAAACTAATACTATAGTTTTCTCCATCAAACATAGCTATTTTCTTGTTAAAAATCGCCAAGTCTTATAACCATAATCGTGCGCATCCAAGAGACGATTACTGTTTTTCACACGCCTATAACGGCAGTACACCCATTTAAAGCCTGGGGGGGCTGGCTTGGTTGACATCTTCATTACCTCAGCTAAGCAGGGAAGCATTGCTTAGCTAATTGATTAATGAAGGAAAATCCACTACAATGGGACTGCGAAATCGTAGTTGAGTGGGCTTCCCATTCTCCTGCTGTCTAGAAGAGGCGCGCTCTAACGCGTCTCTTCTAATCTACAGTTGGCACCGCGTAGGCTTTAATTATTGCGGCAAGCCGATTAGCTTCAACTTCTGTCAAATCGGCGGGTAAATTACTTATATTAACTACCACGTTTTCTCTTAATGGCACGGGAACTGCAATATTATTAGTATTTTGTTGTGGTTGGTTAAAGCTATCTTGTTCAGTATAAGTTTTCTCATCAGCTACATTAGAGCTAACTATCTTTTTCTTGTTGTTCGTTTTTGTGCTTGTTCGTTGCACCGTTGAAGGTTTAAAGGCTGACGGATTGTCAACATATGAAATAAAGTCACTTATTGCCTTTCGTGCTCTACTTAGGTAAACCTGTAAACTGCCACTACTATATTTCATTGAGTATTTTGTTTGAAATCTATCAAATGTGGCATCTATGTCTACTGTGCGTAAATCTGATAATTCGCTTTCATCTAGTACTGTTAGTATTTTATTGGTAGCAGCTTTTCTGCTTACGGCAGTATTTTTGTTTACCAAGCCTTTATCGGCAGCATGCTCTAAAAATTTATTTAACTCATCTAAGGAGTAGTTTTTCTCAGTCATTGTATTAATCTCGTTCGTTTAATTAATTAACATATTAGCATGTCAATTAATCCTGTCAAACAATTAATCAACTTATTTTAACGCGTTAATTATTTTCGGCTTGCTTGCAACAGGGCTTAAAAAACTCTAACAAGCGCTTTAATTTGACGGGCTAAAGCAGGGCTTCTCGTCGCTCTGTAGTTTCGTTTTACTTTATCGTATAATAGAAATTTAGTTATGTTAAGCCGCCCGACAACTTAAGCGGGCGTTATGTGTCTGCGACGCAAAAGCATAAATTGCGAACATCAAGCTGAATAATTTCGAAGGAGAGTTATGCCAAATAAAAAACAGCATAAACCACTATTTGAAGGTAATAAGC
>JALSJU010000019.1 GCA_026989145.1 Thiotrichaceae bacterium | reverse complement strand
TAATCGCCGCTTAAAAATAACGTTGCTGGCACACCAATTTGGTAACATTCGCGAATCATTGCCGTGAGTAAATCTTCTAAGGTCGCCCTGTCTTCTTTATAACAGGCAATAACAAAATAAATGTGTGGTGGCTTCCAGCCGCTTGCGCTTAACTGATTAGCCTTTTTACGGAGTTTAGGAAATGCAGCAAATTCAAAAATAAGCGCACGAAAAAAGTTAATAAACCACCAGCTATAACGCCAGACACCAATTGCTGCGAACAATACGACCATGCGATGTTCAAACAGGTCAAGTGACTTAGCCGACATGAAAAAGATCAGTAACCATAAGCAATTGATATAAATAAAGAGGTTAAATACATCAGTAAAACGCCACTTGAAAACTCGCTGGGTTGGGAGTTCCGAAAGTTTTATTGTTCTCATATACAGTTAATTATTTGTATTAGTGGTTCCACAATGCATCTCGTGCGACAAAAAATAAATTCTTCTTTATTTGTTTTTTTGTCAGGTATTTCTTTTCAAATTTGTCATCCTCTGCAAGCTGGTTAAGCGTGCCATGCACAATCACACTGCGGGCAATTCTTTCAGGGTCAAAACTGCCACCCTGTTTAGCATATTTAAAACCACCTGCGGCACGTTTTTTGTCTATTTTTTGTTGAGAATTCACAAACTGATTATGAATATTATCGTTTTTAATTTGCTTGATTAAGAAGTCATACGATTTATTAACGACATCTTTATATTCAGGCTCTAATAACGCTATTTCTAGCCAGGGCTCTAAATTATACAGATGATAATGTAAGGCATCCCTTTCTTTATAATCAAAACTAGAACCATCATCATGCATATTATTCAACACGTGTACTTGTAACGTTTCGCGATCAGAACGTAACGCTGCTTTATCATCTAACAATCGATCTAGCATCAACAGCATCTTAAGTTGATGGGTTTGTAAATTATTTTGGAAGCTACTCGGACCAAACTTCCACTGATGCTTAGCGGTTTGTATTTCTTTTAACCATGAAGTAATGGTTTTTTGCTCATCAAAAGTATAGTAACAACGCAGTAAGTCATAAGACCATAAAAAACCTTCCAACCGCGTTTCATTAATCGGGTGACCGTTGCTTTTGTAGGTTTTTGCCCAATCAAGTAATAGCTCTTTTGCCTTATCTAAATAGCTTGTGTTATTCGTCAAAACAAAAGCAAGACTTAATAGTGATGTAATTTCAGCGTCCCTTAAAGATTTTCTAGTCTTTTTAAGAGCTTTATCATTAACATTCGTAATCCCAGAACTTGTAAGTGTGTTAAGGGCACTAGGTTTTACATTCATATTCTTATCAGACTTTTCTAATAAGACCTTCTTCCATTCTATATCTAAAAATAAGTTTACTAATTTATCAGCTTTTTTAACATATCGAAGTGTATTTTTAGGATACAAACGAAGCTTAGACTTGCAATACGTAGGTACTGCTATTGAGTTACTCACATTATCCGCATATGCAGCACCAAAAATATTACTAGCCTCTGACTCTGTCTCTACGGCTGATAAGGTTTGTTTATCTATATTCGCAAAGAAACTTGTGATTTTTCCCCACCAAAGATTTTTATTTTGAGTATTTTTTTTAATAATTAAAGTAACCGGTAGTCCCAACGGAACATTAACACGATGGTTTTTGACAAACGCTAACGTCACTTTTACTGTATTTTCTTTAGGGACGACCCAATTAAGAAGGTCTTTATTTGAAGGGTTAAAACTATTTAATGTGTACTCAATTTTATCAATAGTGGCTGATATTTTTTGCTCGAAGGTCGCTGAAGTTACCCATGCTTTATCACCTACTTTTAATTCTAGTGCTTGTTGCTGAGTAACATATGCCTCGATAAGTTCTTGGCTATTTTCGGGCTGAATAAGTGCAATTGATTGTCCACGAGTTATATATTGATGGTGTTCATCAAGTACACTGATTACATTACCAGCTACTAGACTTTTCAGTATTTTTTTATTCTGCTCAACACTAAGTTCTTGTTTACTTGTTTCAATATCTGACTGTAACTTTTTTAATTTATTGCTTAAAGCAAGAACGGTGCTTTTGTTGCGCGAACGTTTTTGGTGGGCATTTTGTAATTGTTGCTTTTCTAGTGATAATCTAATTTTTGCAGAAGTTACTTTGTCATTTGTGGCGTTACACTCGGCATTACGCTTTAAGGGTGTACGTCTGTCAATTTCACTTTCATAACGAACATTGCACTTAATTTGTTGTGTACTTAAAGCTGCCGACAAGGCTGCTTGTGCTGCCTCTACTTTTCGCTGGTAAATTCCCAATGACACTACATCATTTTTCTTTTTACTTAGCTCTGCCTTGATTAAAAGTTGCTGACTTTCATGGTCTTGAAATACCATATTATTACTATCTTCTTGTGCTGTTAAGCTGACTAATGATTGACCAACGACTATCGTATTACCTTCACTAACAAATACTTCTTCGATACTACCTTGATAAAGTGATTGAACAGAAACAAGTGGTTTAGAAAAAAAAGCATAGTTAACTTCAACTTCCGACAATTTTCGTTGTAAACTGGATAAACTAAAAGCGATTAAGCTAGCCCCAAGAAGAATATAAACCGTACTAAATAAAAAACGTTTAAAGAAAAAAGATTTTTTATTCTCCACCTCAGCAAGTTGGGTACTTGGGGGGGTAACAGGCATATCAACACGACGCAACACATTATCAATATTAACCATATCGCCTGTTTCTAAAGCTTCAGAGAAGTAGCCAAGCAACTCACGATGCTCTTCTGGAATACTTTCAAAGTGTGCAATCAGCTCTTTTTTAGCCGGATTGTAATTTATCTGGCTTGCTGCTGTTTCAAATTGAATATTAAAACTTTTAAACCGAATAATTAATTTAGCTTTAAAAGGATTTTTTATATTGATTTGATGAGGAAATTCAACCGCTTTAAAATAATCCATATTCCACTTAGGAACATCATAGATCCGACCTTCAATTTCTACTTGAAGAGGAAACAAATCACGCTTGTGTAGCGATCGACTCGGCGCATCCCAGTAAAAAACTTCACTACTTATGTTTTTTTTAGACATTTTAATCTTTCTTTAAATTTAAGATGAAGTAACAGTTAATTCGCGTGATTACCCAATCATATAATACTTGTAATAAAATCAGTTGAAAGTGACTAAAAAACAAACAATATTTACAAATAAAGTTGTCTTGTGTACAAAGCATCATAAACTAATTTGAATACTTCCTTAATATCATAATTAGCGTAGAATACCGCCCTATGAGTAAATACAACGACCCACATAAAGAACGTGAAGCAAAAAAATATGGCCGCCCTATTCCTAGCCGTGAATTAATGCTTGAAGTCATGGAAAAAAACGATGGCCCTATTGGCTTTCGTGAGTTAGCTGACAAGCTTAACATCGATGACCCGCAAGACTTAGATCCTATGAAGTATAGACTACGCGCGATGGAACGTGATGGTCAGGTGTTATTTAATCGCAGCAAGAAATATGTACCTGTAACAAAAGCCGATTTAGTTAAAGGTCGTGTAACAGGGCACCCCGATGGGTTTGGCTTTTTATTACCCGAAGATGGTAGTGCTGATTTGTATTTGCACGGCAAACAAATGCGCAAGGTAATGCATGGTGATGTGGTACTCGCAAGTATCACGGGCATTGACCGAAAGGGCCGCCGTGAAGGCGCAATAGTTGAAATACTTGAGCACAATACTGAATCTGTCGTTGGGCGATACTTTTATGAAGGTGGCATCGGTTTTGTAACACCAGACAACTCTCGAATTACACAAGATATTTTAATCCCAGCAGAAAATGCGGGTGATGCTAAAGATGGACAAATTGTTGTTGCTGGTATTGTTGAGCACCCTACGTCAAGACATCAACCGATTGGTAAAATATTAGAAACCTTAGGCGACCATATGGCGCCAGGTATGGAAATCGATATTGCCTTGCGCTCACATGATTTACCACATGTTTGGCCAGCAGACACCCTCGCTGAAAGTGAAAAACTAAGCGATGAGGTATTAGAGGCAGATAAAAAAGACCGTGTCGATCTTCGTAAAATGCCTTTAGTTACCATTGATGGTGAAGATTCACGCGACTTTGACGATGCGGTTTATTGTGAAAAGGATAGTGATGGTAACTGGAAGCTCACGGTAGCAATTGCCGATGTCTCACATTATGTGCCAGCCGGTAGCGCGCTGGATCAAGAAGCTTGGAATCGAGCAACATCAGTTTACTTCCCAGCAGAAGTTATCCCAATGCTTCCTGAAAAAATCTCTAACGGGCTCTGTTCATTAAATCCTGCTGTTGATCGCCTCTGTATGGTTTGTGAAGCGACCATCAACCCCGAAGGACATATGATTAGCTACCAGTTTATGAGTGCTGTAATGCACTCTGCTGCGCGCCTTACTTATACCAAAATGGCTGCAATCGTGGTTGATAAGGATAAAGCCTTACGCAAAGAACATGCAAATATTGTCAATCACTTAGATGATCTTTACTCCTTATATAAAGTCCTTCGCAAAGCCCGCGATGAGCGTGGCTCAATCGACTTTGAAACCACCGAGACACAAATCATCTTTGGTGAAGACCGTAAAATTGAAAGCATCAAACCCACTGAGCGTAACGATGCCCACAAGCTAATTGAAGAGTGCATGGTCACCGCCAATATGTGTGCCGCTCACTTTTTAAAGCGACACAAAATACCTGCACTACACCGTGTACATAATGGGCCGACCCCAGAAAAGTTAGCCAAAGTACACGAGTTTTTAAATGGTTTAGGGTTAAAGTTGGCTGGCGGTGATGATCCGCAACCTAAGGACTATGCGGATTTACTCGCCAGCGTCAAGGATCGCCCTGATGCACACCTGATTCAAACGATCATGTTACGCTCAATGAGCCGCGCACAATACGAGCCAGTTGATAAAGAAAATCCACAAAGTACCCGTCACTTCGGACTTTCACGCGAGCATTACGCACACTTTACCTCACCCATACGACGATATCCTGATTTACTGGTGCATCGCGCCATTATGTTTATCATTGAATATGGCAGTGCCGAGGGTTATTACTACGATTACCCACAAATGAAAGGCTTTGGCGCACACTGTTCGCTTTGTGAGAAACGCGCAGATGATGCCAGCCGAGATGTCATGGCATGGCTAAAAGCAGAATATATGCTGGATAAGGTTGGCGAGACTTTTACGGGTGTAATTTCAACGGTTACCGGTTTTGGCTTATTTGTTGAACTGAATGATATTTACGTAGAAGGCTTGGTACATATTTCTGCACTAAAAAGCGACTATTATCATTTTGATGCAGGCAAGCATGAAATGAAAGGTGAGAACTCAGGTAACAGCTATCGACTCGGTGACACGATTGAAATTATTGTTGCTCGCGTAGATTTGGATGATCGAAAAATAGATTTTACCTTGCCAGAAAGTGATGCAGACATTGCGTTTGAAAAAGCCAAGAAAAAGAAAAAGCAAGATAAGAGAAAAGCACGTAATAAAAAAGCAAAAAGCAGCGAGGACTAATTATGTATAAAGATGTCATTCGTTATCAACTTGCCGATGGCACCAGCCAAGCGCAGCTATTAAAAGTAGCGGGTGACATTATAGAAAGTTGGATGAATAAACAGCCTGGTTTTATTCGTTGGGAGATTCATAAAGATACTAACGACAAAGAAACTTATACTGATATTGTTTATTGGCAAAGTGAACAAGATGCGAAAAACTCAGAAAAAGAAATGGCTAATATTCCCAATGCAGACGCATGGTTTAGTTGTTATAAAGAAGGCTCAATCAATAGTCAAAACCTTCAGCAAGTGGGCTCTTTCGAATAACCATGAAAACCTTAATTACCGGTATTCATGCAGTTGAATCCGCCTTAAAAAACGACCCCGATAATATCGTGCAGGTCTGGTTTGCTGAAAACAAAAAGAATCAACGCATAAAAGAGCTTATCCACCACGCTCAAAAACGCGGCTTAATTTCACACACAGCTGATTTTAAAATGCTCGACAAACTGGCAAAAACACACCAACACCAAGGTGTCGTCGCAGAATATAATGCTCCCGCCAGTTATACCGAAGATGATCTATTAGCCTTATTAGATGAAAATCAAAACACTCCCCTATTGCTTGTGCTTGATGGCATCACCGATCCACACAACTTAGGGGCATGTTTGCGCACCGCTGAAGGTGCTGGCGTTATTGCAGTCATTGCACCAAAAGATAACGCTGTTGGCTTAACCCCAGCCGTACGCAAAGTTGCCTCAGGCGCAGCAGAAACCGTACCCTTCGTGCCAGTAACAAACCTTGTACGAACCATAGAAAAGCTCAAAAAGCTCGGCATCTGGTTTATCGGCACCAGTGATAAAGCGACCGGTGACTTATACACTCAAAATTTTAAAGCTCCTACAGCCATTGTAATGGGCGCTGAAGGTAAAGGCTTGAGAAGGTTGACTAAAGAGCATTGCGATGAGTTAATCTCAATTCCAATGGCAGGGCAAGTTTCTAGTTTGAATGTTTCGGTCGCTACCGGTGTTTGTTTATATGAAGTGGTAAGACAGCGCCAGTCTTAAATATTTTCCGATAATGATGTCTCAATTAACAATAAACGCATGTTTAACCGTTTGGTATTTGGGGTTTTTAATTAATGTGCTTAAGTTCTTCAAAGTATTAAATGGCATATCCGTTGACATCGTATTGACCAACCATTTTGGCAAGCTGCCAGCAGGGTCAACCGTCATTTCATAAACTACTTTTGTCATGCCGTTTTTTTCGGGTATTAACAACCAACGCCCTGCCATCTTCTTAATTCTAACCCTGCCCTTTTTCAACGGCATCAATGTGGGCGCGGCCTTCATCTTAATTTCAACCTGCTTGGTTTGTTTATTCTGTGAAATAACCGAATGAACAATTGTGTCTCGATCTTTAACCGGCCAAGGCATCCCAGTCACAATATATTTATACGACTGATTATTGCCGACTTCCTTAATATTTTTTGCGCTTTTACATTGATAAAAAAACCGCGGATAAACTTTTGTATCATCAATTAAAGCGACTAATGCAGTTAGTTTTGCATTGACTATTAGCTCACCCTTAAACGATTTAATCGCTGAACCAGGGGTATCACGCACAAAGACTTTAATCGCTCCGGCTTGTTTGCTTAATGTCCAAGGGTTTTCTGCAAACGTTAAACTACTCAGTTGTAAAACCAAAAATAATAACGTCATTTTAGCAATTAGATTGTTCATAATTATACCCTATCCTTCTATACCAGTTAAACTATAGCCATCGTCCTAATGAAAAAGCATTATGCACCATATCGTCACACAAACCATAAAAACACCCCTTGGTGAAATGCTTGCTGGAGCAACAAGCCAAGGGATTTGCATGCTTGAATTTACTGATACGGGACGACTTGATATGCAGTATGCTTCCCTAGAAAAATCCTTCTCAGCAAAAATCATCGAAGCTGAAAGTAAATATTTTGAGCCATTACGTCTCGAGTTAAATGCTTACTTTAATGGAAGCCTTCAAAACTTTAAAACACCTTTAGACATTAAAGGAAGCCCTTTTCAAATACAAGCTTGGGATGCTTTATTAAAAATACCTTATGGTGAAACGCACTCATACCAACAGCAAGCTCATGCGATTAACAAACCCAAAGGGTTCCGCGCCGTGGCTAGTGCAAATCGAAAAAACCGGATCAGTATTCTTATTCCTTGTCATCGCGTAATTGCTAAAAATGGTAACCTTGCAGGGTATGGCGGTGGATTGGATAGAAAACAGTTTTTATTAAACCTTGAAAATAAATCAGAATGAAGCCCCTTGATACACTGCTCTTAATTATCCTAGCTGCTATCTGGGGTAGCTCTTTTATGTTTATGCGCGCGACAGCTGAGTCATTCGGGCCAATTGCACTCATCACGGTTCGAGTCGGGGTGGCAGCATTATTTCTAAGCGTATTTTTACTCACACAATCACGGCGTAAGGAGTTTATTGACAACTGGTTCAACTTGGCTTGGATTGGAGTCATAAACTCAGCATTACCGTTTGTGCTTTTTGCTTACGCAAGTTTATCGTTAAGCGGTGGAAATGTCTCGCTACTTAATGCGATTACTCCAGTATTAACCACACTCATTGCGCATATTTGGTTAAAAGATAGAATGACCCCTTGGCAGTTTCTAGGCTTAGGAATCAGTATATTAGGTTTATTATTGTTAGTCTGGGATAAACTTGAAATTGGCTCCCCATCTTTACTTCCTGTTTTAGCGGGGATAACAGCGCCATTGTTTTATGGTTTTGCTTCAAACGGCACCAAAAAATATTTATCAGGAGTTACACCGCTTACGGCAACAGCTGGCAGTCTCTTTTTTGCTACCTTGTTTATGCTTCTTCTGTTGCCTTTTTTCATGCCAGATTTTTCAAAAATATCGAATACTGATTGGCTTTATGCGCTTATTTTAGGGCTAGTGTGTACTGCACTTGCCTATTTAATATTTTTTAGATTAATTTTAAATATCGGCCCTTCACGTGCGGTAAGTGTTACTTTTTTAATTCCTATCTTTGCATTCTTATGGGGATATTTAATTCTCGATGAAGTCGTTACCACAAAAATGTGGTTTGCTACTGCAGTAATATTAGTGGGTATGAGTTTAGTGCTACGCCTTGTCTGCACTAAACAGCATAAAAAATAGCTACTAGTTCTTCGCGACCAACCAAACCCCACAAATAATAGCGATAAAACCAACAAGCCGCGAGAGGCTCATTGCTGCGCCTTGTGCACCAAACCAGCCGAATTGTTCAATTAAGGCAGTAATAATAAATTGGGCGGCAATCACAATAGTAAAAGCTGTTGCTAACCCTAATCGTGGAATCGAATATGAAATTGAGGCAACAATCACTAACCCGAGTAAACCAGAGGTAAAGGCATACCAAGGAATCGTTGTGCCAGAAAGCCTAAAATCAAAGCTGGATGGCACAAACAAAAAGTATGCAAACATCACCACAGCGCCAAGACCATAAGTTAATAAAACACTTTCTTTTGTGCCTAAACCTTTATCAAGTAGGCCCATAAACTGACCTTGAACTGCAACAGCAATACCACCTAAAGCAGCAATTAAAATTATGATGAATGTTTGATTCATTAAATGTCCTAGTTTATGACGTCGTAAATTTTCCTAGCTCAGCCAAGACACTAGTTGCAAAAGCACCCGCTGGCAACGAGAAAGATAAATGGACAGTTTCCTGCTCACCTTGCCACGTATAACATAAATCTTTAACTATTAGACGTAATGCCTTTCGTTCTTGTTTCAAACCTTTGTTTTGTAAGCCCTGAGATAACACTGCAAAACGTTCAGCGTATTTTTTCTCATTCTCATTTATCTTATCTCTACTTCGTAAGTCACCTTTACCCCAAAGTGCTCCCGTAGGGTGTAGTTCACATTGCCGAATACGCTCGAGGATAGAATCATCAATCTTTTCAAAGAAACATGACTTACTGCCATCCAACATATAGACATCACCTTCAATCGCCTGATTCCATGTGCCTGCTGCAACCCGATCAGATAGAATATGGTTAAAAATCCAAGAACGTGCAGCCGATAGATAAATACTACGCTGCTGTTTAGATTTTACTTTAATTTCACCATTAAACCATTGTTCTGCTTTCAAAATATTATTGTATGTATTTTGATCAGTTTGATAGAACCCAAAGCGCTGTCCGCCAAAATAGTTAGGGATGCCTTGCTCTGAAATTTGTTTAACAGTTGATTTTAGTTCATCCTCACTTCCCTTAAAATCTCGAATCACTAACTTAAATTGATTCCCCTCTAACGTTCCTCGTTTAAGCTTTCTATCATGTCTTTTTTCATTTAAAATTACTATTCCATCAGGAAGTTGAGCCTGCCAATCAGGTGCTTCACGCCCTGGCATTTGCACACTAAACCATTGCGTAGTGACTGCATGGCGATCCTTCATACCCGCAAAACTTACATCGCGACGAGGAACTTCTGCTATTTTAGCCAGTTGCCCTGCTACCCAATCAGTATTTTGAGATATTTTCTTAATCTGTAACCAAACATGCTCACCCTGCCCTGATGGTGTAAATGCTTGAATTTCATCAACTTGAAAATCACTCGGCTGACTGCGAATAATCCCAGATAGGTGGCTATTGAGGTTAACACTTTCAAATAGATTCATTGTTAAAGCTGTTTCTTTAAAAGGTAACGTAACTTCTCATAAAGTGCTACAACCCGTGGTTTAAATGTACCCTTACTAAGGTTCATTTTATACTTTATATACTGTTTAATGGGCGCTGTTTTGTTTTTCATTTCGATATAAGTTTGCGAATGCGTAATCTTATCAATCAACATCATCAAGTATAAATAAGCGCGTTCAAACCAAATAAACTCCATGAGCTTCGGTTTAACATTTCGAAACAACCAAAAGGTAAATGCAGATATAGGGACCTTACCTGCATAAACTAAAACACCATGAATTACATTTCCCTGTAAAAATAATGATCCTGCATATAGCCCTTGAAACTCAACAACCAAAAATAAAGCCACAAAGAGGAGTAAAATTAATTTACTATCAACTGTTTGCAGGTAGGTACTGAGCTTTTGTAATAACTTTAATCGACTAAAAAATCGAATAATAGGTTGGGCAAATCGCTCCCATACCAACTCTTCAAAAACAATATAGCCAACGATTAATACCGCCAATAAATAATGAAGTAGTTTGTTGAATATTTTTAATAACATCGGGAGATTATAAAGAAGGCGTTAAGCAATATCACGACAAAGATATGACTGTATTGTATTCCAGCTTTTGGGTCCTGCTAAACGGATGACACGTTGCTGCATACCACGCCAACCTTGCAGCCCTCCACTGTGCAACATTGCTATCGTTGTTCCTTGCTTAAACATTCCAGCATCTATCTGCTGCATTAAGCGCATGCACATTTTGCCCGTATATATAGGGTCTAATAAAATGCCAGTCTTATCTAACCATTCCAAAATAAATGATAAAACTTGCTCATCTAGCTTCGCATAGCCACCAAAATCAGCCGGTTCAACGTTTACTTTTACAGACTTATTTTCAATATCAATGAATTTTTTTATGCGTTTATTGAGTGTTTCATCTTTTAAAACAGCATAAGCAATAACAGACTGGTTCTTTGTTGTTCCGCAGGCTAGTCCTGCTGCTGTGGCTCCTGTTCCTGCGGCTACTGTAACGATATTAGCATCCACAAGCTCATTAACTTCAGCCATAAGTTTCATACAGCCTTTGACAGCATTTTGATTACTTCCTCCTTCTGGAATTATCAAGGCAGCAGGATAACGTTGCTGTAATTGTTTTAAGTAAGGAGTATCAGTACGTCGTTTGTAAGTAAGTCTATCAACAAATTGTAACTGCATTCCAGCTTCGCGGGCATCCGTTAATGTTGGGTTTTTAGCATAACTCGCTTCACCACGAATAATACCAATACTAGCCATGCCTTGCGCCTTAGCACTTAAAGCCAGTGCATGAATATGATTAGAATATGCACCCCCAAAACTTAGCAAGGTATTTATTTTATGGTGTTTTGCCTGTTCTATCGCAGGCTTAAGTTTGTAGAATTTATTTCCGCTCGCCAGCGGATGTATCAAATCAGCACGAACCATAAAGAATCTTACTTTTGCTTTACTGATATTCGGCAAGTGTATATTTTCTATGCATAAACTCATCATTCAAGGCAATCCAACCAAGTAATTTACCGACTAGAAGCGTTATAACACGAAAGGTCAGATAATAGCCTTATAATAACAATTATTACTGAATCTCTCGCCCTTTTAAGGTAAAGTCTAGGTTAATTATTTGATTAAAAAAAGGATATCCTTATGGCTCGTCTCCCCGACTTTATCTCTCCCTCTATTTTATCAGCTGATTTTGCCAGCCTTGGCCAAGAAGTTGACAATGTTATTAAATCTGGTGCTGATGTTGTACATTTTGATGTAATGGATAACCACTACGTCCCTAACCTTACTATTGGTCCCTTAGTTTGTGATGCGCTTCGTAAACACGGCGTTACCGCTGAAATTGATGTACACCTTATGTGTACGCCAGTTGACCAATTGATTAATGATTTCGCTAAAGCGGGTGCGAGCTATATTACCTTTCACCCTGATGCCTCTACCCATGTTGACCGTTCTTTACAATTAACGCGTGATCTTGGTTGTAAGTCTGGTTTGGTGTTTAATCCTGCAGCACCACTTGATGTACTTGAATACGTGATGGATAAGGTTGATCTGATTATGTTGATGTCAGTTAACCCAGGTTTTGGTGGTCAAAGTTTTATCCCATCTACACTCACTAAGCTGAAACAAGTGCGTAAAATGATTGATGATTCTGGTTTTGATATACGCCTTGAAGTAGATGGTGGTGTTAAAGCTAACAACATTAAAGAAATTAAGGAAGCAGGTGCCGATATGTTTGTCGCAGGTTCTGCAATCTTTGGTGCGCATAATGCTGACGACCCTAATCATTATGATTCAATTATCACTGAATTTCGTTCTGAGTTGGCAAAAGCTAACGTATAAACCGTCAAAGTAAAGCTTTAACACAAAGGACACAGTAACTCTGTGTCCTTTGTTGTTTATAAGTGAATCACTTTACAATCTAAAATAATTAAATCTTGAGAAAACGTTATGTCTAAAATATTCACACCTGAACTCATTATGATTGATGTTGATGGTACGCTAGTCGATTCTGTGCCTGACTTAGCATATTGTGTTGACGAAACAATGAAACAAATTGGCTTACCCGTTCGCGGTGAAACTGCGGTACGCGACTGGGTAGGCAATGGAGTTATACGTTTAACAGAGCGTGCCGTAGCCAATGACCTTGACGCCCCTCATGATGAGGCCTTATTTGAAAAGGCAATGCCTATCTTTAATGCACTTTATGCAGAAAACACCTCAAAGCGTAGTGTTTTATATCCTGGCGTGCGTGAAGGTCTTGATTACTTACTCAGTACAGGTATTAAAATTGGCTGTATCACAAATAAAGCAGAGCAATTTACGCATCCCTTATTAAAAGATATGGGGCTTTGGGACGATTTTGAAATTGTCATCAGTGGAGACACTTTAGAAAAGAAAAAACCCGATCCACTCCCACTATTACACGGCGCTAAAGAGTTAGGTGCAGATCCTAAAAACTCCTTAATGTTGGGTGACTCAACCTCCGATGTTAAAGCTGCGCGTGCTGCAGGCTTCGCCATTATTTGTATGTCGTATGGTTATAATCATGGTGTAGATATTCGAGATTCAAAACCCGATGTTGTGATTGATTCAATGCTTGAGCTTAAAGATTTAATAATAAAATCTTGATATCAATGAATACCTTACCCTAGTGAGAAACCAAATACTTGCATTCTTATTGCGCTTACTAGGTGTGGGTTTGGACTAAAACACTTATTGCTTTATTAGTTTCAAACACTATTATACTAAGCATAACTCAACGGAGTGCTTGATTAGCTTACTAATCGAGCTGAGAGACTGTAGCCAATCCGATGAACCTGATCCAGTTAATATTGGCGGAGGGATGTGAGTGCTTTTCACTGCAAACACCTCTGGCGCCTATCATTTATAGAGGTTTTTTATGCGATATACCCCATTTATTCTTCCTGTTTTATTTTCTCTGTTTTTTCAAACTGCTAGTGCTGTAGACCCCAATCAGTCCAAGCCTATATTAACGGTCTACACATACAATTCATTTACCAGTGACTGGGGCCCAGGCCCAAAAATAAAAGAGGCTTTTGAAAAGAACTGTGGTTGTACATTAAAATATGTATCGCTCGAAGATGGTGTTTCTCTGTTAAGCCGTCTAAAGCTAGAAGGCAAAAATACTAAAGCCGACATTGTTTTAGGCCTTGATACCAACCTTACGGCAGAAGCCGAAGCCACCGGCTTATTTGCACCCCATGAGATGACAATCAAAAAGTCCTCATTACCCAATGAATGGAAAAATCCTAGCTTTTTACCTTATGACTTTGGCTACTTTGCCTTTGTTTACGATAAAACCAAACTAAAAAAACCACCCACTAGCCTAAAAGAATTAGTTGAAGATAAAGATGCACCTAAAATATTAATACAAGATCCACGCACCAGCACACCGGGTTTAGGTTTATTGCTGTGGGTCAAAAAAGTCTATGGGGATAAAGCCAACGAAGCATGGGCAAAGCTAGCGCCACGCATCGTCACAGTAAGTAAAGGTTGGAGTGAAGCCTATGGTTTATTTCTTAAGGGTGAAGCACCAATGGTACTAAGCTATACCACCTCCCCTGCTTATCACATCATATCGGAGAAAAAAGACAACTACGCAGCTGCTAAATTCTCAGAAGGACATTACCAACAGATTGAAGTTGCTGGTTTAATTAAATCGAGCAAGCAAGCAGAATTAGGCAAGGAATTTCTTACCTTTATGCTAAGCGAGGATTTCCAAAGCCTAATTCCAACCACCAATTGGATGTATCCAGCCTCTTTATCAAAAGATAAATTACCAGATGCCTATAAGTCGTTGGTTGATCCTAGCCCTGCTTTATTATTTGATGAAACCGAAGTGGCTAAAAACCGTAAAGCTTGGGTTAAAGAATGGTTAAACACACTCGCTAAGTAACTCAAACAAACTTTAAATGCTTAACCTAGCCAATAGAAAAACAGCAACAGGACTTTTCGTTGTGGTTCTATTGGCTTTTTTCATTAGTGCACCTTTACTCAGTTTATTTTTTGCTAGTAACCTTTTGGGCCGTCAGTTCACGCAAGCGCAAGCAGTTACATTATCATTTTGGAATAACCCATATTTACAAAGAGTCATAGTCTTCAGTTTGTTACAAGCGGGACTTTCCACTTTGCTAAGTGTAAGTTTAGGTCTTATTGTGGCACGCGCTTTTGCTCGATTTGGCAAATTCCCTTTGCGTCATATAATCCTCAGTTTATTTGGATTACCCTTGGTAGTTCCTGCTATCGTTGCTGTATTAGGGATTATTTCTGTTTACGGCTCACATGGCTGGCTGCCATTAGGAAGCAAACTGTATGGCTTAACAGGCATTCTACTGGCACATTTATTTTTTAATTTACCCTTAGCTATCCGCTTGTTGTTACCTGTCTGGCAAAGCATACCGCAACAACACTGGCGGATCAGCTCACAGCTCAGTATGACTACTCGACAACAGTGGAAACACCTAGAATGGCCAGCATTACGTGAAGCACTGCCCGGTGTTGTGCTCTTGATCTTTATGCTGTGCTTAACCAGCTTTGCGGTTGTATTAAGTCTAGGTGGCGGACCTAAAAGTACCACCTTGGAAGTGGCAATTTATCAATCATTACGCTTTGATTTTGACCCTTCGTTAGCCGTTGTTTTATCCCTTTTACAACTCGGAATTTCGTTACTTTTGGCACTTCTTGCAACGAAGCTCACTTATAAACCTGATGTCGAAGCAACATTAAATACATTCAATACGCAGATTCCTCATTCATCGAGTAAGCTCTTTCTCGGATTATTAATAGCCGTAGCAAGTGTATTTGTACTTTCGCCATTGCTTGCGATGATTATTGAAGCCTTTCAAGGGCCAATAAATGAAGTTTTAACAGACTCTAAACTTTGGCAGGCAGCAGCATTTAGCCTGATGATAGGACTGTGTGCGGGGCTTATTTCAGTTAGTCTAGCTTGGAGCTTACTCTCAGCCAGCACTCAGCACGCCTATTGGGGCAATAAAAAACTGGCATCATTATTTGAGCTTTCTGGTTCGATTATTTATGTCGTCCCCCCTTTGGTAATTGGCACAGGTTTATTTATTTTATTATCGCAAACTATTAATGTTTTTGAGTGGGCAATTCCTTTAGTGATTATCATTAACGGTTTAATGGGCTTGCCCTTTGTCATCCGCACCTTAGGCCCTGCTATTCGTCAACACACAATGCGCTACCAACGGCTTTGTGCCGGTTTAGATTTACACGGCTGGCAACGATTTAAACAGATTGATTTTCCGCTTTTACGGAAGCCGATTGGGCTCTCTATGGCATTAGTGACGTCAATGGCAATGGGGGATTTAGGGGTAATTGCGCTATTTGGGACGCCAGAAACAGCTACTTTACCGCTTTTGTTGTATCAGCGTTTATCGGCCTATCAAATACCACAAGCAACCATTACTGCAGTGTTTTTACTAATGAGTTGTTTAGTGACCTTTTGGTTATTAGAACATTTCATTGGTAAGCAACAAAAGGCTCAATATGCTTAAAATCGAACAATTAAAATTCAGCTACCCTGTTACCACCTCTAAGGCTAAAAAAAACACATCAAATACACACCCAATGTGCTTTGACTTAACAGTAAATGCTGGTGAAATTCTGAGTATTGTTGGCCCAAGTGGGTCTGGAAAGTCAACATTACTTAACCTCATTGCGGGATTCGATAAGGCAAAGTCAGGGGAAATTCTGCTCCATGGTCAAGATATAAACCATTATGATATTTCAAAACGCCCTGTTACAACCGTTTTTCAAGAACACAATCTATTTCCACATTTAGATGTTTTCACCAATATAGCGATTGGCATACAGCCTTCCCTAAAACTTAGTTACGATGAAAAGCTTGAAATTAATCTAGCATTAGAGCAAGTCGGTTTATTTGAATACTCTTCACGTAAACCTGCAGAATTATCAGGTGGGCAACGTCAACGAGTAGCCATTGCACGTGCCTTGGTTCGTAAACATGAGGTCTTATTATTGGATGAACCTCTAGCAGCACTTGGGCCTGCGATGCGAGAAGAAATTATTGAGTTACTCAAACAGATTGTTATTAATGAGAATATTATGGCGTTATTGGTTAGTCATCAACCCAGTGATGCAATTCTTGCCTCTGAACGTTGCGCCTTTATTAATGAAGGAAAAGTCTTAATCATTGATGAAACCAAGCAACTCCTACAACATCCTCAGCAAGCTGAAATAAAAGCTTATTTGGGACTATCATGACCAAACAAGCGTTACTCGATATTATCCAAAGCATCCCTCATTTTTCACAAGACAACGAAGCATTTTTGGCAAGTTTAGAATTTGTGTTGTTACCGAGCAATACTAATAAGACCTATAAAATACAATTCAAACAAGGCATGCATGAATGTTATATTTTAAAGACACCAAAAATAGATACTAATCAATGGGTTAATAGAGATAATGAAAGGCTTAATACAACTTTGGCTTTTAATCTAGAATTAACCGCAGAACCCTTATGGTTTGGAAGTTCACCGCAACACCAAGGAATGAGTTTAAGTCGGTATATTACAAAGAGTCGCACATTGACACCTTTAGGTATAAAGCAGCCAGAAATACTAAAAAAACTCGCCAAATCACTTAAAATTTTACAAAACAGCCAATATGATTTCATCGGTAACTTCAGTGATGCGTCTGTCATACATAGCTATCTTGACCAATATTTCGAGCAATGCACTAACAGCATACAAAATAAACTTGTTATAAATTACAGAAAAGCGCAACAGGCGCTTGATCAAATCGAGTTATCAGCACTCCCAATCAATATCCCCGTACCTGCCCATATCGATTTAATGGCAGATAATTTATTAATTCAAGGTTCAAACGACGCTGACGCTAAAGTATGGCTAATAGATTGGGAATATTCCGCCATGGCATCACCTTACTGGGATATAGCTACGCTGTGTAACGTCGCTAGCTTAAATCCGCATGATGCTAAAGTATTTCTACAGTTAATCTTAGATGACTGTAACTCTTATGGAGAGGTAATAGTGATAAACAACCTAACTCACTATCGGCAAATAGTACGCAGTTTTGTTGAATGCTGGCGTGGAGCATTTGTGAACAAGCAATAAAAAGCCCTGAACGTTCAGGGCTTTTTATTAAACAAAATCATAAAAAAGACAAACAAGCCTATTTACACATAGTCGTATCATCAATATTGTCTAAGTCATTACAGTTATCATAATGTTGCGATGTTCCGTTACCGCTAATATCAATACTTTGATCGTTATTGTAGGTAATAGATGACTGACTACCACCCGTAGAAACAGTCATTTTACCTGCAGTGGGGCAAGTATTAGTCGTTAATATCACAATTGGCTCAAGCGTCTTAAATGTTATCCACTGATCAAGACAGCTTGTTGTTTTAAACATGCCATTCGCTTGCATCTTGAGTTTGTTATCATTTGCCGTTGTTATAACTTGGTAATTTTTAATATCAATCCTTTCTTTATTTTCAATAAAATAGCCATCACTTATCACAAAAGTATAAGAAAAAGAGTTGAGATTATTAATGCCCAGCTTCATTGTAAGCTTGCCATTAATATAGCTCTCTAAGCCATCTTGGATTGTTTTACATTGATTATATGTAGCTGTGATGTTGCTTGGCACCTCTCCAGAGTTTGGATCATAATTACCAAAGTCCATTTTTATGTCACCGCCATTAGGGCATTCTGTTGTCATGGTTTTATATTTCACACCTGACAGAAACTTCTTTTTGGTCATTAATTTAGATGCATTACTAGCGAAAGATAGTGATGAGAGAGCAGTTTTTGCCAGTGCATCACTTTTTATTTGCCCTGATGAGGTACTGCCATTATTAGGCTGAGTCGAACTACCTGTACTTTTAGAGGAATCATTGCTTCCCCCACATGAAATTAGAAGTAGACTAATAGCGGTTACTAGCGAAGTTGATTTAAGCGTTTTTATCATGACAATACCTTCAATAATAAATAAAGTGAATAAGAAATAATTATCAGTATAGACCCATTTTCTTTTATCGTGAAGTACGATTTTTAGCCGCTTTTGATCGTGTACGATGTTTAGGTTTATTTCTACTTTTAGGTTTAACTTTAGCGTGTGGTTTTATTTTTATTCGATGATGAAAGTCGTTCCCTTTGCCCTGACCTTGGCCAATGCCTTTTTCAAGACGTGCATTAAACTCTGGTACCAAATGTTCTTTTGCATTACCAATTAAATCTTCCCGTCCCATTCGCTTGAGTGCTGTACGTATCATTTGCCAGTTTTCAGGGTCGTGGTAGCGCAAAAAGGCTTTGTGTAGTTTTCTAGTTTTAGCTGTTTTTGCGGTGTCGATATGCTCAGTATCCGAACCCACCGTTTTAAGCGGATTAACGCCTGTGTGATACATGGCAGATGCCAGTGCCATGGGTGTCGGTATAAACTGTTGAACTTGGTCAGGTTTGAACTTATTCTCTTTTAACCATATGGCTAAGCTCAACATATCCTCATCGGTGGTGCCTGGATGCGATGAAATAAAGTATGGTATTAAATATTGTTCTTTGCAGGCTTCTTTTGAGTACTTTTCAAATAGTTCTTTAAAACGAAAGTAACTACCGATCGGTGGCTTCATCATTCTAGATAAAGTACTTTTTTCGGTATGCTCTGGGGCGATTTTTAAACGCCCACCGACATGGTGAGTGACTAGTTCCTTGACATATTCAGGGTCACGAATGGCAAGATCATAACGCAAGCCTGAAGCGATGAATACGCGTTTAACCCCATCGACATTGCGTGCGCGTTTATACAATTTAGTCAGTGGCTTGTGATTAGTGTTTAAATTTTCACAGACTCCTGGGTAGACACAGGATAAACGACGGCAAGACTCTTCAATTTTATGGCTTTTGCACGAAAGCCGATACATATTAGCAGTAGGCCCACCAAGGTCGGAGATTATCCCTGTAAACTCAGGAATATTATCGCGAATAGATTCGATCTCTCGAATCACTGAATCTTCTGAACGGCTTTGTATAATTCGGCCTTCGTGCTCGGTAATCGAACAAAAGGTACATCCACCAAAACAGCCGCGCATGATGTTAATTGAAAACCGAATCATATCGTAAGCTGGTATTTTTAAATCGCCATAACTAGGATGAGGCTTACGGGTATAAGGAAATTCAAAAAGCTGATCAAATTCATTCGCACTTAAAGGTTGTGGTGGCGGGTTCAACCAAACATCACGTTTGCCGTGCATTTGTACCAAGGCGCGGGCGTTACCGGGGTTAGTTTCAAGGTGAAAAACACGCGATGCATGTGCATATAAGACTTTACTTTCAACAACTTGGTTGTATGAAGGTAGACGAATCACAGTGGTGGTGCGATCAAGCTTTTTAGGGCGCTCATGAAAGTGAATAATCTGCGCTGCGCCACTGTTTAGTTTATCTTCAGTTTTCTTATCTTCAGCTTGTGAACCCTTCTTGTTTTTTTCACAATCTGTGCTTTGTGTGGTATCTAAGTAAGGGTTTGTGTCAGGGTGCTCAATAGAACCTACTGCATCAATATCAGTCGAATCGATTAAAGTCCAACCTTCGGGTACACCTTGACGCATGAAGCCCGTGCCACGAATATCAGTAATTTCTGCAATTTTTTCGCCATTCGCGAGCCGATGGGCAACCTCGACAATAGCGCGTTCTGCATTGCCAAATAACAATATATCCGCTTTTGAATCTGGCAAGATTGAACGCCTTACTTTTTCAGTCCAATAATCATATTGCGCGATACGGCGTAAGCTGGCTTCAATACCACCAATAACAACTGGTATACCTTTATAAGCTTCCTTTGCACGTTGGGCATAAACCACTGTGGCACGATTGGGGCGTTTGCCAGCCTGAGCACCTGCTGTGTAGGCATCATCTGAACGCGGCTTACGGTCTGCAGTATAATGATTCACCATTGAATCCATATTGCCAGCTGCAATACCAAAAAATAAATTTGGTTTACCGAGTTTTTGAAAGTCATCCGCAGAGCGCCAATCAGGCTGTGAAATTATCCCGACACGAAAGCCTTGAGATTCTAACAAGCGCCCAATTATCGCCATACCAAAGCTTGGGTGATCCACATAGGCATCACCTGTAACAATAATTATATCGCAAGAGTCCCAGCCTAAATCATCCATCTCATCACGTGACATAGGCAACACCGTAGCCGTACCAAACTTATGTGGCCAAAACTTACGGTATGAGAAGAGATTAGGAGCGGTGATTTGCATGGTGCTATTGTACCTAGATTTATTGTTAAAAACTGTATCTAACAATTTTTAACAGGGATATTACAATGACGTCATGACACGCTATATTCCTTTTATTTTTGTTTTACTCTGGTCGACAGGATTTGTGGGAGCAAAATTTGGTCTTCCTTACGCTGAACCCTTTACTTTACTTATGTGGCGCATGGCCTTTGTTGTTCCGTTATTTGTTTTATTAATCATAGTTTTTAAACACCCTAAAATAAATTTCTTCGACGCACTGATTCAAGGCTTAGTCGGTTTATTGATTCATGGTTTTTATTTAGGTGGTGTATTTGCAGCGATTGATCGCAATTTCCCATCAGGGCTTGCAGCGTTAATCGTGAGCTTAAACCCTTTATTTATTGCCGTTTTTTCAGGTTTAATACTCAGCAATGCCATCACTAAACGCGAATGGCTAGGCTTAAGTCTCGGTTTTTTAGGTGTTGCAATTGTTCTCTATGGAGCATCAAATTGGGGAGGCGTAATTACAATAGATGGGTTTATATGGCTTGTTTTTTCTTTGTTGGGCTTAGTTACAGGAACCTTACTGCAAAAGCGCTATGCGCAGCATGTTGACCTCTTAACAGGTTCTAGCTATCAGTATTTAGCCGCTTTTATATTCTTCTTTCTCATGTCATTTTTTCTTGAAACACAAGAAATAGAGTGGACCATTAATTTAGCATTGACACTTGCATGGCTAATTTTTGCTTTATCACTTTCTGCGATATTGCTGTTACTTTATATGATTCGACAAGGTGAGGCAGCGCGTGTCGCTAGTTATTTTTATCTTGTGCCACCGTTAGCTGTATTTTGGGGTTGGTTATTTTTTGATGAGAAATGGAGCTGGCTGACGCTTATTGGTTCGCTTTTAGTCGTTTTTTCTCTAATACTTAGCAAACCATCTTCTAAAGTTACTAAAATCTAGGATGTATTCTCACGAATAAACTCAATACGCCTACCTTGCGTACCTGTTCGTATTTGATTGTTGATATAGACTAAATCACCATTAACAATCGTCGCATATACGCTGGAACGAAATTCATAGCCGTCAAAGGGTGTCCAAGCGGCTTTTGATAATATAGTTTCATTGCTTGCTAACACGCCTTCTTCGGTGTCTACCACGACTAAGTCAGCCCAATAGCCTTCCCGAATATAGCCCCGATCTTTCACTTGAAAAATATCAGCAACAGCATGACTGGTTTTTTGCACGATTGATTCTAAGCTAAATATTCCATCTTGATAGTGTTCTAACAATGAAGGCATGGAAAATTCAATTAATGGATCTCCAGACAATACCTCAAAATAATTTCCTTGTTTTTCAGAAATTTTAACGGGTTTGTGCACGCTAGCAATGGTGTCTAAACAACCGTCCATTAACCCCTGAAATAAGCTCGCTCTATCAATATCAGATTTAATAGCAGGGTTTATTTTAATCAGCGCGCCATTGCTTAACGTGTTAAATTCATCAACATCATTCTCAATTTTATCATTCAAACTATCATCTGTGCTGGATTGTGCACCACTTACTAAACCATCATCCAAGGTATCTTCATCCGTAAAGACAAGATACTCATAACCGACTTCAGCTGTAATTTGTTTATCTACAAGCGTTATGTCATTAAATAGCTCTACTTCTTTAGTGCTTGAGATATGGGAAATATTAAGTGTAGAATTATTCGCAGTAGCAAGTTCAATCGCTAACTTTGTAGATTTATAGCAGGATTCTGCGGTTCTAATTTTAGAATGGAACTGAAAAGGGATATCATCACCATATACTTGACGATAGCTTTCTTCATTTTCTACAATGGTTGGAGTATCTTCGCAATGAGTTTTCAATATAATGGGGGCGTGTTTAAATATTTCATTGAGTTGCTCAGTTTTATCTATTAAACGACTATCCCTAGCCCCGCCCATAAAAACATGAATACCACAGCTAGAACTAGGATTCAAAGCTTTAATAGCTTCTAGGTTGCTATTTGATGCGCCTAAATAGTAAGAGTAGTTCGCTAACGAATGCTTTGCGGCAAACAGCATTTTCTCTTCTAATCTATCAGCATTATCTACAAGATCGACAAGTGGTTTTTTAGAAGGAATATCAAAATAAGTCGTAACACCGCCAACTACTGCAGCATGTGATTCGTTACAGCAACTATTTATATTTGTAATATCTTGCTGAAAATGAACATTAGCATCAATCATACCAGGTAGAACAAACTTACCTTTTACATCTAAAACTTGCTGTACTTTCATGGCTGATAAATCTTTGGCGATTTTTTCAATCCGACCACTTCTGATATAAATATCAGATTCAGTGATGCTATTTTCATTCACTATTTTTGCATTGAGTATTAAGAGAGCACCCATAACAATATTCAGTTAACGCTCACGATCTAAGGTTATAAAAGTATAAGAGTATGGGTTTTTATCATCCGCTGGATGCGTGATTTTATCAACCTCATGCCAGTTGAGTTGTGTGTAATCAGGAAAAAAAGTATCACCCTCAAAATCTTCTTCAATTAAAGTTAGGTAAAGCCTATCAGCATCATTTAAAAACTTATTATATAAATGCGCACCACCAGTAATGAAGATTTCTTGAGAGGGATTATCTTCTTGCTTAGCCAACTGCAAAGCTTCTTCCAGTGAATTTACAACATTACAACCTTTGATTTTAAGTTCTTTATTGCGGCTAAGAATAATATTTAATCGACCAGGTAGAGGAAGGCCTATGGAGTCATAGGTTTTTCGACCCATGATAATCGGACACCCAAAAGTTGTATTTTTAAACCATTTTAAGTCTGCAGGTAAATGCCAAGGCATTGTATTGTTTAGCCCTATGACCCTATTATTACCCATAGCAGCAATCATGGAAATTTTCATAAGACGAAAAAACTATTTAACAATTTTCAAAGCAGGACGCTTTGATTTACTAGATTTTATCGCTGGTTTTTTGGTAGATGTAGACTTATCCAAAGACTTAGGGCCCGTAGGTTTTGGAGGCATATCATCAGGTGGTATTTCATTCTCGATATCAAACGACATACCCTCCCCTGTTTCACTGGCATACAAAGACATAATCGCGTTCATGGGTGAAAAAATTTCGTAAGGGCTACCACCAAAACGTGCTTTAAAGCTTAGTCCATCATCATCAATAAGTAATTCTTCTGCCGCAGTAGGACTAATATTTAAAATGATTTTACCATTATCAATATATTGCTGTGGCACCATTACTTGAGGGTTATCGGCAAACAGCACGACATGGGGCGTGCCTTCATTATCCACAACCCATTCATAGATTGCGCGTAGTAAGTAAGGCTTGTTAGAACTAAATTGCATATTAATTAAACCTCGCCATTGTATAGTTAAGATATACTATAGACTGCTATTTAAGGACGAATTGCCTGCTCAGCCATCGTTAGCGATATTTGAAACAGCTCACGCGAGAAAACACGATCCATATAATCACGAATAGGTTTAGCCTCATCCGTATTAGGCAGGTCAATACCATATTTAGGCAATCGCCATAAAATGGGGGCAATAGTACAATCTATCAATGAAAAGTCATTACTTAAAAAGTAAGGTTTAATGGCGAAAACTTCACCCGCCGCTAAAATGCTCTCCCTCAAAATTATACGTGCCGTATCTTGACGTTCCGCCTCATCACTTTCTAAATCACTCACCAGTGATAACCAATCTTTTTTAATACGAAAAAGAGTCAAACGTGTATGTGCACGAGACACGGGATCAACAGGCATTAATGGAGGATGCGGAAAACGCTCATCCAAATACTCCATAATGACATGCGAATCATATAATACTAAGTCACGATCAACCAAGGTAGGTGCAGAGTTGTAGGGGTTTAAATCAGCCAAATCTTCAGGCTTATTGTTTGGATCCATTTCCAAAATATCGGCCTGAATATCTTTTTCACCCAACACAATACGAACGCTGTGGCAAAGTGGGCAATCAGGTAAAGTAAACAGCGTCATAACCGAACGGCGGTTGGCAACAGATGTCATTAAACACTCCTAAAAAGTTGGTTTACAACTATATCTAAACAAAAAGGGCTACCATGAGGTAGCCCGAGGATTCTATACTAAAAAGGAGTATTTGGGTATTGCTATTAACACCCAATATAGCAACTTTAGTGAATATCCTTCCAGTATTCTTTTGATAAAGCATAGGCAAAACCAAATAATACGAATAGGAACAATAAGGTGAAAATGCCATACATTTTACGCGATAACTGAGCAGGTTCGCTAACGTAAGCTAAAAAGTTAGTGATATCACGGGTTAACTTATCGTACTCAGCACCCGTCATTGAGCCAGGTTTTGATAGAGTCAACTTTGGCACCCCATGCTCCCCACCTTCGCTATGCTCAAGCGTTTGCCAGCCTTGCAAATTACCCAGTACGTGTGGCATACCCACATCTTTAAAGACCGTATTATTCATACCTGTAGGGCGTGATGGATCAAGGTAAAAACCATTAAGGTAAGAGTAAATCCAATCAGCACCACGTGAACGACCTACTAGCGAAAGATCAGGCACACTAGCGCCAAACGCTTGTGCAGCAGCTTTTGAGTTGTATGCAGTCTTCATTAAAGAGCCTGTTTTAACTTTTTTACCTTCTGCATCACGAATAAAGATCAAATTTTCATTAATTAACGTCTTCACATCATCTTCGCTAAAGCCATTTTCCGCATTTAAGCCAATGTCTTTAGCAACACGGTTGAAGCGGCTAAAACGCAATGAGTGACAACCAGAACAATAGTTTTGAAAGTATTTAGCACCACGTTGCATACTAGCTTTATCATCAAAGTTAACATTGGCACTTTGAAGAGCAACACCGTGCCCTGCACCGCCACCAACACTACCAAGAATTCCAAAAACTAGCAGTGGAACAATTAATACGAATATCCATTTACGTATACTATTACTCATGATGTAACCCTCTCTGGAACAGCTTTTTCTGCATTACAACCGCGCATTAAAAATGGCAGTAATAAGGTCATTGCCAAGTAAGCAATTGGCCAAATCATTTGCCACCAAATCTGCCCATAACTTTCAGCATCTTCAGGATTTGCACGATAAAAATCGATAGCTACAATCGCCGCTGCTAGGACTAAAAACCACACAAGATAACGACCCACTTTCTCAGAGTTACTGTGTGCGAAAATAACAATAAAAAACAAGAAGTAAATCTCCGTCATCCTTACACCTAGCTCTTTTAACTCAGGTGTAACTGGCTTAACACCAAGATATCCTAAAATCATAAAGACAGCTGCAAATATAGCAAGATTTAACATGTGTGCAGTATTACGATAACGCCAAGATTTAATCGGGTTACGATCAAGCCATGGTAATAAGAACAACATAATTATTGCACCAAACATTGCTAAGGTACCCATGAATGGAGATAACGTTACAGCACGTAAAATTGTGTAGAACGGTGTAAAGTACCATACTGGAGCAATATGCACTGGTGTTTTCAACGGATTAGCAGGCTCAAAGTTTGCGTGCTCTAAGAAGTAGCCTCCCATTTCTGGCATAAAAAAGATTATTGCAAAGAAAGCCATTAAAAAGACCACAATTGCCGGGATATCATGCACCGTGTAGTAAGGGTGAAATGGAATTCCGTCTAAAGGGACACCTTTATCATCTTTAAGAGCTTTAATTTCAATGCCATCTGGGTTATTTGACCCCACTGTATGCAAAGCCACAATATGAACAAAGACCAATGCAACAAGAATCAAAGGAACTGCAGCCACATGAAAGGCAAACAAGCGATTCAAGGTAGGATCAGAGATTACAAAGTCACCACGAATCCAAACTGACAAACTATCACCAACTACCGGAATTGTTTGAAATAGGTTGATAATAACCTGAGCACCCCAGAACGACATTTGACCCCAAGGTAGCATATATCCCATAAAGGCTTCAGCCATTAAGGCAAGATACAAAGCCATGCCAATCAACCAAACTAACTCACGTTTACCTTTGTAGGAACCGTACATAAGACCACGGAACATATGGAAGTAGACCACTATGAAGAAGGCAGATGCCCCCGTTGAGTGCATATAGCGGATAAACCAGCCACCTGGCACATCACGCATGATGTATTCAACCGAAGCAAAGGCGAGCTCTGAGTCAGGCTTATAATGCATGGTTAAAAAGATACCCGATACAATCTGGATAACTAAAACCAGCATCGCTAAAACGCCAAAATAATACCAAACATTGAAATTTTTAGGCGCATAGTACTCAGACATATGTGCTTTCCAAGTTTCAAGAATTGGAAAACGTTCATCAATCCAGCCTAAAACACCCGTTGCTTCAGTGGTTCGAGGATAAGCAGCCATTATGCAGCACCTCCGTCTTCACCAATTAGTAACAAATCATCCGTTTTATAGTAATGCGGCGGAATCACCAAATTGGTCGGAGCTGGAACATTTTTAAATACGCGACCAGCTAAGTCAAAACGAGAGCCATGACAAGGACAATACCAACCACCTTTCCAAGCCGCACCTAAATCAGCAGGGGCAAGTTCTGGGCGATAGGTTGGAGAACAACCCAAATGTGTACAAATACCAATCAATACGAGCATTTCTGGTTTACGTGAACGAATCGCATTTTTTGTATAAGCAGGTTGCTGTGTCTCAACAGACGATGTTGGATCTTTCAACATTGCATCATTACTCGGAAGATCTTTTATCATTTGATCCGTTCTTCTCACTAACCAAATGGGCTTCCCTCGCCAGATTACACGAACTAACTGACCTGGCTCTATTTTGCTAATATTTGCTTCAACTGGTGCGCCGGCAGCTTTGGCACGTTCACTTGGCATCCATGAGATGAGCAACGGGGTTGCAAAAGCTGCTGTACCTGCTGCACCAACTACTGAAGTTGCTGCAATGAGCATGCGTCTACGCCCTTTGTTAACCGTATTTGAATCAGAATCTGACATGATTCATGTTCTCCACATAAGTTATAAAAATCTGTAAAACATAAATTAGAAGCTTCTAATATATGTGATAAAAAACCGCAACATCTTCCTTCAACTCGGTAAAAAGGTCAAGTCAATTTGAGACCTTTGCACGAGAGTGCAAAAATCCCACAAAAATGGGATAATAGCATTTTACCCAACAGGTTCACAAAATGGCTTGGAAAAATATCAAACAGCAAAGTTTTGCCGATGATCTTGTTGTGA
>JALSJU010000018.1 GCA_026989145.1 Thiotrichaceae bacterium | reverse complement strand
AGCTTCTCCTTATCACTATCGCTTATACCTTCAAGCATCGTTGTCGTTAACTCCTTTTCATAATCTATAAAAGCATTTACTTTGTCATGTACGTCAGGCATCGCTTTAATAATAAAACTTCGTTTATCAAGATTGCTTTTATGCTTTGAAATCAAACCTTTCTTTTCCAAGCCTTGAATGAGTCGTGTAATTTGCGCTTTGTCTCGACCTAATTTTTCACCTATCTCATGCTGAGAAAGCTCCCCATTTTCGACTAAGGTTCTTAAAATCAGTATTTGAACGGGTGATAAACCCGCGTCGGCATCCTTAACGATAGTTTTCATACGTGCTTTAATGATAAAAAGTAGATCAAAGAGTTGTTTTTGTGTGTTGTTGTTCATTGTAGCAATGCATTCTAATTAGATTAGTCCGATTATGGGTCAATTAGTTGACACTAACAACTTAATTCTTTATTGTTGATAGTGTCAACTAATTAAGAGTAAAGCAATGCCATCACTAAACCACAATATTAAACGCACTCATAGTTTTGAAAATTTGTACGTGGAAGGAAAAATACCTGAAGACTTAAAAGGAACTTTATATCGTGTCGGCCCAGGACTTGTTGAACGGTTTGGTCAAAGTAAGCACCCTTTTATGGCAGATGGGGCAATTACTGCGGTTCGTATCAATGAGTCGGCTCAAGGCGCATGCAAGCTGGTTGAATCAGAAGCATTTTTAGAAGAAGAAAGAATGGGGAAAACCCTCTACGATCCTGATGCTCCATTATTACGTCGACTATACAATGGGGTAACACGCAGTATCAAAAATACCGGAAATACACAAGTACTTCATTGGCAAGGTGAATTGTACGCCTTAATGGAACAAGGAAAACCCGTTAGATTTAGCGAAAGTGACCTAGCCACATTAGGCACAGATAATTTAGGCATCATTGAAGGTTCGTTTTCAGCACACCCACATCGAGTGGAACAGTTAAAAACAACATTCAACTTTGGCATTAATGGCAATATGATTGAGGTTTTTGCATTACCCGACAACGGTAATATTAAAATCCTCACACGCTTTAAGGCACCTTGGATAGCCCTAATTCATGATTTTATGGTCACTAAAAAACATGTGCTGTTTTTTATCGACCCCGCAAAAGTTATCATCTGGCGCGCCATGCTCGGCTTAAAAGATTTCACTAAATATTTCCAATGGGATCAAACAGAAGGCACGCATATCATCGTTATTCCACTTAATGACCCTGAATCACGAACCCAAATTACCGTCGACCCTTTTCGAGTTTGGCACTTCGCTAATGCCTATGAACAAGGTGATGAAATTATTATTGATGCTTTTCGACACAAAAATATCGATGTACTCACCAAGCCCACACAGCTTGATAACGACATCCCCAAACCTGAATTATATCGCTTTACCGTAAACCCCAAAAAGAAAACGTTTACCGACGAAACACTCTCGGATGTTATTGCCGAGTTCCCCATCGTAAACCCCAACTTTATTGGAAAACAACACCGTTATATTTGGATGCAACATTACCAAGATAAAAACGACAATGAAGGAATTGCCTTACATGACACAATCACGGGCCATTCAAAACGCTGGCCTGCTCCCGAGGGACACTTATGCTCCGAAGCAATATTTGTACCTAAGCCCAACAACAAAGAAGAAAATGGCTGGCTACTACAGCTCATTCAAGACAGCAAAAAAGAAAAAAGTTACCTAGCCGTATTTGATGCGGTTCATTTTGAAGATGGACCAGTCGCAAAGCTATGGTTTGATCAGCCGATACCTGCGACTTTTCATGGGATATTTGTGCCTGAAGGACCATATCGAACATAGTCCCACCTGTTGGTTTAATTCTTTACTTTAAGTACAAAAAGGCATTTCCAAATAAAGCCAAAAAGGCATTACTTTCAGGTCTCATTGGAATACCTATTGCTTATATAATGAGCCTATATGTAATTCCTTTTTTAACAAATTAATCATTTTAGCAGACAAAGTCATTGATGCCCTCTTGAATCAAAAAGTATGAAAAATTATTATCTCGTTTTCGAAGCTCAACTTCACTTTAAAGCGCTTTCGATACAATCTCAAACACGTCCCCACTAAGCCCATCTTCTCCTTTAATTCTTAGCTGCCCAATATTATTTGTATTAACCATTTTTTTTAAGTGATCTAAAAATTGAATTATAACATCCTAAATAAACTATCGTAATACGTGAAATAATTCATTTTATTACCGTTACATTGTTCTAGAATCTTAACTAAGAATCAATAGTTAGATAAAAATAAGGTTCACGAAAAATACTTAATAATAATTTGACACCTAGGAGATAATAATGTTTATAAATAAAATACCTTTAGCACTATCCATAACCATTGCTTTAATGGCAAGTTCTACTTCTGTAGCAGAGCAAGCAAAGACTGCCGATTTTTGGTGGCCTAACCAGTTAAATCTTACCCCGCTTCGACAAAACTCAGCTGAGTCTAATCCATTAGGGGAAGGGTTTAACTATGCGAAGCAATTTAAATCACTTGATCTAAGTGCCGTTAAAAAAGACATTAAAGTAGTATTAAAAACGTCACAAGATTGGTGGCCGGCTGATTTTGGTAATTATGGTCCCTTTTTTATTCGTATGGCTTGGCACAGCGCGGGGGTTTATCGTATCTTTGATGGTAGAGGGGGTGCTTCAGGTGGTCAGCAACGGTTTGAACCGCTAAACAGCTGGCCTGATAACGTTAACCTTGATAAAGCACGTCGCCTGCTCTGGCCAATTAAACAAAAATACGGCAGTAAAATTTCATGGGCTGACCTGATAGTTCTAACAGGTACTGTCGCGATGGATTCAATGGGTTTTAAAACATTTGGTTTTGCGGGAGGTCGTGAAGATGACTGGGAAGCAGAATTAGTCAATTGGGGGCAAGAGAAAGAATTTTTGACCCATTCAAAACGATACAGTAGTGACAAAAAATTAGATAGGCCACTCGCCGCAGTAGAAATGGGTCTTATTTATGTTAATCCCGAAGGGCCAGGCGGCAATCCTGACCCAATATCCGCCGCTAAAGATATTCGTACAACCTTTGGTCGCATGGCCATGAATGATGAAGAAACGGTAGCTTTAATTGCGGGAGGGCACACTTTTGGAAAGTCTCATGGTGCTCGCAGCCCCAAAGATTGTGTGGGTAAAGAGCCTGCCGCTGCAGGTGTTGAGGAGCAAGGTTTAGGTTGGATAAATAAATGTGGCAAAGGCAAAGGGGCTGATACTATATCGAGTGGATTAGAAGGTGCATGGACAATTACTCCTACAGCATGGAGCATGAACTTTCTTCAAAACCTACTGAACATGGAGTGGGTGAAAACAAAAAGCCCCGCTGGTGCAACCCAATGGACGCCAAAAAATGCCGATGAAGTAAAGTTTGTCCCCGATGCACATGATGCTAAAAAACGTCATGCGCCTATGATGTTTACAACCGATTTAGCATTAAAATTTGACCCTAGCTACAGAAAAATTTCGGAACGTTTTTTAGAACACCCAGAAGAATTTGACCTCGCTTTTGCTAAAGCATGGTTCAAATTAACACACCGTGATATGGGGCCTAGTACACGCTATCTTGGTGCAGATGTGCCAAAAGAGGCGTTAATTTGGCAGGATCCGATACCCGAAATTACTTACAAACTAGCAGACAGCTCTGATATAAAGAATTTAAAAAAATCCATTCTTGATTCGGGTTTAAGTATTCCTCAATTGGTAAAAACTGCATGGGCATCTGCTTCTAGTTTCAGGGGAACAGATATGCGCGGTGGTGCGAATGGCGCGCGCATTCGACTTGAACCTCAAATAAAATGGGAGGTAAATGATCCTGCAGAATTAGTAAATATTCTCAAAACTTTAGGAAACATTCAAAAAGATTTTAATTCAACATCTACCAACAAACAAATATCACTAGCAGATTTGATCATTTTAGGTGGCGCAACAGCTATTGAAAAAGCTGCTGAGTCAGCAGGCTACCAGATAATCGTGCCGTTTGAGCCAGGCCGTGCTGATACGACCCAAGCGTTAACGGATGTGGAATCTTTTGCCGTATTAAAACCTAAAGCTGATGGGTTCCGCAATTTCTATAGTTCTGATAACAAACTATCTCCTGCTGAAATGCTGATAGATAAGGCAAACTACCTAACCTTAACAGTTCCTGAGATGACCGTACTTATTGGTGGTATGAGAACACTTAATGCTAATGCTGGAAGTTCTCAAAATGGTGTATTTACTGATAAACCTGGAACATTGAGTAATGATTTTTTTGTAAACTTACTCGACATGTCTACCAAATGGGTGAAATCCTCAAAAGCTGAAGGTCTTTATGTTGGCCTTGATCGTAAAACAGGTGATGCTAAATGGACGGCTACTCCTGTTGATCTTGTTTTTGGTTCAAATGCAGAATTACGTGCTATTTCTGAAGTTTATGCCTTTAATGATTTAAAAGAGAAATTCGTCAACGATTTTGTGAAAGCTTGGGTAAAAGTTATGAGGCTCGATCGCTTTGATCTTGACGATACTAAGTACCTAGAAATAAAGAGCTTATTAAAATAGTAGCTTGTATTTTATAAGGCAGGATTTTTTTATCTAATTAGAAACTTTTTGCACGAGTCGGTGACGAAAGAAAAATCGGATGAGATTTCACTGATTGAGGCGAAAAATGAAGCTAATAACGAGTTATTAGCAAGTTTTTCAACGAAAAGCAGTGGAATATCAGCCATTGTTACTCAGTATCCGAGTCGTGCAAAGGTCTCAATTAGCTTATATCTCAAGGTCCATAGCCTTAGCTACGCAACGAATGAGATCAGTGGACTAGGCGGTAAAGACACGTTAGAAAATATAAGCTATGGATTTATAAAGCCTTCGATACAATTTCAAATACATCCCCACTCAAGCCCTTAACACCCTCAATTCTTTCAAGTTGCTCACGCATCATCGCTGAGCGCCCTGCTTCGTAATTCCGCCAGTTCATTAGTGCGCGCACCATTCTTGAGGCGACTTGTGGGTTCAGTTTATCCAACTCTAGCACGCGGTCTGCGTGAAATTGATAACCAGAACCATCAGCTTTATGAAAATTAACGGGGCTACCCATGGCAAACGCGCCAATTAATGCGCGTACTTTGTTCGGGTTTTTAATACTGAACAGTTTGTGCTGCATTAAGCTTTTTACATTGTCTAAGGTATCCGGCAGGCT
>JALSJU010000017.1 GCA_026989145.1 Thiotrichaceae bacterium | reverse complement strand
TTAGAGCATCATGTTCTCGGCTGATACCGATGCCTGTACCGACTAAAGTAGCAACAATCACGGGGGTTATTTCTTTACTCCAAATAATTCGTGAAATTTGTTTAAAGCCAATACTTTCAAATAAGCTTGTTCCCAGCCCTAAAACTAATAGAAACCCAGCAGTAAGCAAACCACTAAAAATTAGAAAGAAGTGATTATTCCAAGCATTTTCAAATAAGTCTCTATAAACGAAGTGAGGCTTTTGAGGCCGCCATGATTGAATAAAGGCCGTGCAAATTACAGTGATTTGGATAAGTGCGATAATAAAGAAAGGCGTGAAATAATCCGTTTTAGAATAACCTTGGTCCACAAACCAGAAGGTTAAGCCGAATAAAAGCAGTGTCATAAAAAGCAGGCTTTTAATAACAAACTTAATGGACTGCTTCTGCCAAATAAATGAAAATACTGCGACCACCAGCACTAGCGTAAACAGGTATAAAGTGTAATCAGTGTTTTTAAGAAAAGAAGCTGCCTGTGAGACAAACAAGCCTGTCAATGCACCAATAATGGCAAATAATAATGGTAGTGGCATCTATTTTTACCCGTTAAAGAAAATCTTATTATAAGCTTACTGAAAGAGTCTTTCATCATTAGGAAAATACTCTAATGCCAACATCGTACCTTAATAAACCAACTTAACCTGATCATTACCTAGCGCCTTTTTAAGTTGCTTAATACCTTCGTCACTGACAGGTGCATTTACGCCATCCCCTAAGCGCAATTCGACTGTTTCATTTTCGGTTTCGTAAGCTATAAACACGGGGCAGAGCGTTGCATTATTTTGGCTTGGCTGATGCTCTTGTGGTGAATTATCTTGCGCGGGCAGCAACTCATCCAACTTATCTAGTAAGCCATTCGCCGTTTGGCTTTTGTCTATTTTTAGCATAAGTCGGCTTAAAAACTGCTTACGTGCGCTTTCAATATCATGCAATTCATTGACATAAAAACGTACATCATTGGTTTGGTAAATGGTGTTTAAGGTACCCTCCACTATTAATAGTTCTTCTTTTTTTAAGAACGCTTCAAATTGCTCGATTTTGTCATCATAAATTCTAAATTCATAATAGGCGGTTTTATCATCCAGTGTGATTACGCACATTTTGCCACGATCAGTTGTGCGAATACTCACCCCTGAAATTAAGCCAACTAGAGTGATTGGTTTTTTCTGGTAACGGGTTCTGCCATCATCCTCTGCCATTGCTTTTAAGCTTCGCGAGCGTAATTGCTCAACCTCTGCTTGATAGGCGTTAATCGGGTGACCCGTTATATATAAACCGAGGGAGTCTTTTTCGAGTCGCAGGCGTTCTTTTTCTTCCCACTCTTCAAGCTCTGGAATCAGCTTGTCATCTTGCTCAACAACCACCGAGCCACCAAATAAATCATTTTGCCCGACATCATCATCGCGGTGTTGTTGCTGCGCAATACGTACGATTTCTGGCAGACCTTCTAACAGGCTACGACGATTTGTACCAAGTTTGTCGAATGCCCCAGCTTTAATGAGTGTTTCTAAAATACGTTTGGATATTTTGCGTGATTTAACCCGCTGGCACATTTCAGCGAGTGATTTAAATGCACCGTTAGCTTCGCGCTCTGCAATAATTTCAGCAATCGCACTTTCACCCGCACCTTTAATGGCACCCAGACCAAAAATTACATTGCCTTCATTTTCACTAATAAACTTGTATTCAGAGCGATTAATATCAGGGGCAACCACATCCAAGCCTAGTTGCAAACTATCATCAACAAAGATCACCACCTTCTCGGTGTTATCCATATCCGCTGATAATACCGCCGCCATAAATGCTGCAGGGTAATGGGCTTTTAACCACATTGTTTGATAGGAGACTAAGGCATAAGCTGCTGAGTGAGACTTGTTAAAACCGTACTCTGCAAACAACTCCATCAGGTCGAAAATTTCAGTGGCGCTTTTTTCTTCAACATTATTTTTAGCAGAACCCTCCATAAAAATGGAGCGCTGCTTTGCCATTTCTTCGGGCTTTTTCTTACCCATGGCACGGCGTAGCATGTCTGCACCGCCGAGTGAATAGCCTGCTAGTACTTGAGCAATTTGCATTACTTGCTCTTGATAAACAATTACGCCGTAAGTGGGTTTTAGAATCGGTTCTAAATCAGGGTGCGGATAGGTTACTTTTTGATCACCTTTTTTACGCGCAACAAAGTCATCAACCATGCCCGACTGCAATGGGCCGGGACGATACAGTGCTACCAAGGCGATAATATCTTCAAAAACATCGGGGTGCAGGCGCTTGATTAGCTCCTTCATACCGTGGGATTCTAGCTGGAAAACGGCGGTAGTTTTGGCGGCTTGCAATAGCTCAAAGGATTTCTTATCATCCAGTGGAATATCTTCAATCCGTACCGCTTCCTCACCTTTTTCCGCACGCTGTTTATTGATTGTTTTTACCGCCCAATCAATGATTGTTAGATTCCGCAACCCAAGAAAGTCAAACTTAACTAAGCCAACCGCTTCAACATCATCTTTATCAAATTGTGAAACAACGCTGCCGCCACCTTCTTCACAGTACAGCGGAGTAAAATCAACCAGTTCGCTAGGTGAGATTAAAACACCGCCTGCGTGCTTACCGACGTTACGGGTTAAGCCTTCCAGCTTTAGCGCCAAATCCATTAAGTTGGCGACTTCTTCGTCTTCTTCGTAGAGCGCCTTTAAATCAGGCTCTTGATCCATCGCCTTGGTTAGCGTCATCTTCATTTCAAACGGAATTAGCTTGGCTATCCGGTCAACAAAACCATAGCCTTGCCCTTGAATTCTGCCTACATCACGCACCACCGCTTTTGCAGCCATAGTTCCATAAGTGATGATTTGTGACACCTTTTCACGACCATAAGTACGCGCCACATAGTCGATAACTAAGTCACGTTTATCCATGCAAAAGTCGATATCAAAATCGGGCATAGAGACACGTTCTGGGTTTAAGAATCGCTCAAATAATAGGTCGTACTTGAGCGGGTCAAGGTCGGTAATTTTTAAAGCATAAGCAACCACCGACCCCGCACCAGAGCCTCGACCAGGGCCAACAGGAATATCATTATCTTTTGACCATTGAATAAAATCAGCAACAATCAAAAAGTAACCGGGGAAACCCATGTCATTGATAACATCAAGCTCAACTTGTAAGCGCTCATCGTACTCTTTTCTTATCTCAGGAAAGTCATCTGCTTTTGTATCAAATAGTTGTTCTAAACGCTCTTCTAAGCCTTTTTTTGAAAGCTCGCTAAAGTACTCGGCTTCGGTCATTCCCTCAGGAATCGGGAAGGCAGGTAGGTAGTTTTTGCCGAGCGTTAGTTCAACATTACAGCGTTTGGCGATTTCTAAAGTATTTTCAATTGCTTCGGGAATATCGCTAAACAGCTCGATCATCTCATCGGCGCTACGCAAATACTGCTGCTCGCTATACACTTTCGGTCGGGTGTTATCGGCCAGTGTGAAGCCACCATTAATACAAACACGGGCTTCGTGTGCCTCAAAATCCTCGGCAGTTAAAAAACGTGCGTCGTTAGTGGCTACCACAGGCGTGTTTGTTTTAGTTGCAAGTTCTACCGCCGCATGTAAATAAGCATCTTCATTTTCGCGCCCGGTACGTTGTAGCTCAAGATAATAGCGGTCAGGAAACACCTCGCGCCACTCTTGCAAACGCGCCTCCGCCTCGGCATTGTTACCTGCTAATAGCGAATAACCTACATCACCATCGCGTCCGCCAGAAAGCGCAATCACACCTGCGCTATGCTCTTTAACCCATTCACGTTGCACTCGTGGGATGCCGAGTTTTTGCCCTTCCATATACGCTTTAGAAACCAGCCGCGTAATGTTTTTATAACCTTCATCATTTTGGCAAAGCAGAATCATGTGATACAGCAACGACTCATCTTCATCATCTGCCATAAATATATCAAGACCAAAAATTGGCTTGATACCCAGCGCACGTGCGGCACGATAAAACTTAACCAAACCATACATATTGTTCTGGTCAGTCATCGCAACCGCAGGCATGCCTCCCGCTTCAATCGCAGGCATAAGCTGCTTGATGCGCAGGGTGCTATCGACTAAGGAAAACTCAGTATGTAGACGGAGGTGAACGAAACTCATTATTGAAAATGCTATTTATTTTTAATCTGAATAGGAATGATCTTAGCATTTTTAGAGAAGGTTTCAGATGTATTAAAGTTAAATCCACAATTTTCTTTTACCGTTTCAAGTTGTGCAGGGCTACGTGGAAATTTACGACAATTGGGTGGGCGAAAACGATAGATACCGCAAGTATTATTGCCTTGGGAATCGGTGTTCAAAAAGGTGCAACGGATAGGTAATTTACAGCAATCACCGCAACCGTTGCATTCGCCACCACGGCCTTCTTCTACGGGTAACAGAGAGGTGAAAGTTCTTTGTAATTTTTCCAGCATTTAAAAATTATGAATTAGATTCGAGTAAAAAGCTATTTTTAGCTGCCATCATTTTCAACATCATTTTATCAAACCCGTTTACGGTTGAATCAATCACACTTTGGCGTACCAATGTTTTATCAGACCAAGCTTGTAAAGTTGGATGTGATGCTAAAAAATCCACACCCACATGCTTTTTAACAAATGCAGCACGCACAAAAAAAGGGGCAACGGCAATATCTACCATTGAGAAATCATCACCATTAAACCAAGGTTGATTAGTGTTAGCGACAGCAAGACCGGCAAGGTTTTTATCCATTTCTTGCATTGCCTCATCAACCTCAACTTGATCTTGCGCCATAATCACGCCAAAAAACCCCATGTATAAAGGCGAGGTATATTCCATCCATGCTCTATTCTGCGCTTTTAAAACAGGGTCAGTCGGGTGCAAAGCAGGCGGGTAAACTTCTTCGATATATTCACCTATAACCGCTGACTCAAAAATAACCGTGTCATCAACCACAAGCACGGGTACTTTGCCCGTAGGGGATAATTCAAGAAACCACTCAGGTGGATTATAAACGTCAATAAACTCAATATCGTAATCAACGTTTTTTTCTTTTAATAAGATTACGCTACGTTGCACAAAGGGGCAGACTTTAAAACTGATTAGTTTTGGCTTGGGCATGGTAACTCCTCGAATAAATTAAATTATTTTACCATGAAGGGCATGAAGCACATGAAGAAAAGAAAAATAAAAAAGATGACGTGTAAGCGGTGAGACTGCTCGCTAAA
>JALSJU010000016.1 GCA_026989145.1 Thiotrichaceae bacterium | reverse complement strand
AAAAATAGAGAAGAACTAGCGATTGATTTGATGTTTTTTTAACATCCAACTCAATTATCAGAATAAATTGGAAAATGAGATCTCATGCAAAGGTCTCTAATTGTATAATATGCTGATTATAATGAATATTTTGGATGTTTGTTCCAGGTAAGATAAAGGTCATGCTGACTGTTAATCGTTTAATCAATATAAGTGCCAAATTTAACAAATCGTTTATGCCAATAAGATGAATCCATAGTCGCAATAGTAACGGTTTTTCCGCTTGATGGAGCATGGATAAACTTTCTTTCTCCAATATACATGCCGACATGATTTGTTTTGCTATTTATTTTGAAAAACAGCATATCGCCAGGCTGAAGTTGGTTATAGTCTAACGTATGGCTATTATCTCGTTGTTTGGCCGTCGTTCTGGGGATTTTAATCCCTGCATTTTTGTGAACGTAACTCATTAAACCGCTACAATCAAAACCATATTGTGGATTGTTACCTCCCCATTTATAAGGGACTCCCAGTGTGGTTTTTATAATGCCAACCATTTTATTTCTTACTGAAGAGTGAGCGCTAAGTGGGTAGTTTGCTTCTAGTGGAGCAGATTGACTGGTTTGTACGTGGTTTTTCTGTTGTTGTTTAAGCTGTGGTTGATATTTCGTATACTCTTGAGGCTTTGGTGTGCGATAGGCATAAGATTTTGTACGCTGACCAGAATTCTCTTTAGCTAGCTGGGTGCATCCATTTATAAAGAGTATTGTACTTGTTAATATTGTTAATGTTATTACTTTTATCATTTGCTTAGCTTGTTGTTTTACTTGTATTATTATGTAAATTAGTTTGTTAAATTAGTAACAAGTTCAATTTATGCAATGTGAGTATAGGTTTTAAATGATTACTACTAGCTGAATGAAACATAATGAGATTGTCACACAAAAGATTTGACCAATAAAAACTGTCTGATTTCATTTGTTTACTATATAAAGTTAAATAGCTCTGCTATTAAACTGAATGTTATGAATAATAGCTAATATACGTTAGTTTTTATTACGTACTTCGTGCAAAAAGCATTAGCTGTATTTTATTTACAGTTTATTTTTAGATATTGTAGAATTATGTTGTTAATCAGTCATATTGCAAATAATAATGCTGGTGTTGATATTAAGTCCTGAAAAGGGTAATGGGGTATTTTTTGTCAGATCAAAAAGATCAGTCACAGTTAGGTTCAGATGATATTATTACTGAAGATTCTTCTGAGTTAAATGTCACGGAAGAATTAGATGCACTTAATGAGAGCCAGTCAGAGCTAGTCAGTGATAATAAATTACACTCTAGATTAGGTGATAGTGACACCAGTGAAGTAGAAAAAATAGCTTCTACTGACGGAGATGAAAAAAATAATAAACAGTCGGTGATCCCTTCAACGGGAATATCTTCTATTGCATCAAGCATGTTGGGTGGTCTCTGGCGCATTACGCGTATTACTATTTTAGTCGGTATCGTTGTGGGTGCGTTGCTCGCCGCTGTTTATGTTTTACAGCAAGATGATATTGTTCGAAAACAGTTTGAGGGTAAACGCTGGGCTTTACCTGCACGTGTTTTCGCACGGCCGTTAGAGCTGTATGAAGGGAAAATATTAAAGCCAGATGACTTACATAAAGAGCTACAGTTACTGAATTATAGTTATGTGACTCATGTAATGGGTACAGGTCAATTTAAACGAAAGAAAAATATCTTTATCATACAGACTCGTGGTTTCAAGTTTGCAGAAGACCAGGAAATTTCTCGTCGCATACGAATAGAACTAAAAAAAGATAAAATAGTTAGCTTATCGAATACGGAGAGTAATGAGCCACTTACTTTAATGCGTTTAGAGCCTGTGTTGATTGGGAACTTTTATCCGCATCACAATGAAGACCGCGTCCTAGTTAGGCTCAACGAGAAGACAGAATTATTGGAAAAAGGCTTGGTTGCAGTAGAAGATAGGCATTTTTACGAGCACTTTGGCGTGAACCCTAAGTCAATCATACGAGCAGTAATGGCAAATGCTAAAGCAGGTCGTAAGGTACAAGGTGGTAGTACCTTAACGCAACAGCTGGTTAAAAACTTTTACCTCTCGAATGAGAGGAGTTATAAACGAAAAATTAATGAAGCAACAATGGCAATGCTACTTGAAACTCATTATTCAAAAAAAGAAATTCTCGAAGCTTATGTTAATGAAATTTATTTAGGTCAAAATAAACAACGTTCGGTTCATGGCTTTGGTTTAGCATCGCAGTTTTATTTCAATAAACCTATTAATGAACTAAGGCCAGAGCAAATTGCACTGTTAATTGGAATGGCAAAGGGTGCTTCCTATTATAACCCTAGGCGGAGACCAGAAAGGGCTTTGCAAAGAAGAAATTTAGTATTAGATATCATGGCAAATGAAGGCGTTTTAGATCACAAGTTGACGGCAGAATTAAAAATGCGTCCCCTAGGTGTTACTAAGATAGCCCCACCTAGTGTTAGTCCCTTTCCCTCTTACTTAGATTTAGTACGTCAACAGTTACAACGAGATTATAAAGAAGAAGATTTGCGCTCTGAAGGTTTATTAATTTTCACTTCGATGGATCCTATTATTCAGCTACAAGCTGAAAAAGTGCTTTCTAAACGAATAGCTAAACTAGAAAAATCTAGCCGCATGGAAAAAAACAAACTGGATGGGGCGTTAGTTGTTACTAGTGTGCAAGGTGCAGAAATATTGGCATTAGTGGGTGGGAGAAATGCGCGTTTTCAAGGCTACAATCGTGCATTGAGTGCTTCACGCCAGATAGGATCATTGATAAAACCAGTGGTTTATCTTTCGGCTTTAGAGAGTGGTCAGTATACCATGGGCAGCTCCATTAACAGTGGTCCCGTCACGGTTCGGTTATCCAAAACAAAAATATGGAAGCCCAAAAACTATAGTGAAAAAACTGAAGGTATGATGTCTTTTGAGCAGGCTTTAGTTCATTCAGTTAACACGCCCACGGTACGAATTGGAATTACATCGGGCTTAGAAAATGTGATTACCACTTTACATAAATTGGGCTTGAATAAACCTGTTGTCGCAAATCCCTCTTTGTTATTAGGCGCCTTGCAGCTTACGCCAATAGAAGTACACCAAGTCTATCAAACATTGGCATCAGGTGGGACTTATACGCCTTTAAAGGCAATACGCAGTGTAATGAACTCCTACGGAAAAACGCTTAAACGCTATCCATTACAAGTTAAGCAAGTTGTTCCTGAGGAGTTAGTCTATCTATTAACTCACGCGATGAATGAAATAACTAAAACAGGTACGGCACGTTATTTAAGTGTAGCTTTACCAAAGTGGAAAAACTCTGCAGGTAAAACCGGTACAACGAATAAAAATATAGATAGTTGGTATTCAGGTTTTACAGGGCAACATGTGGTTACAGCTTGGGTGGGAAGGAATGATAATAAACCAACTGATTTTACAGGATCTGATGGTGCTTTGCGTGTTTGGGCGGACTTTGTGAAGCGTATTCATACCAAACCGTTTAAACCAAAAAAACCACGTAATATTAAATACTATAAGTTAGATCGTGATACAGGATTTTTATATAATGCGAGTTGCGGAAAGCCTGAAACGTTACCTTTTATAGTGGGGACGGAACCAAGCAAAGTGAATAAATGTTTGGCACCTGAAGCCGAAATATATTATCAATCGGATGCACCGACATGGTCTGATTCTGCAACTCAAAAAGCGTTGGGGCAACTTAACCCGAAGGGGAAAGTAAATGGTAATGCTAAAATCTGGAATGAAAATAAGAAAGTTACTACCCCTGCTAAAAAATCAGTTCCTTCCAATGCAGACAATACATCATGGATAGGAGACCTATTAAAGCGATGAAAGTAATAATGCAATATATTAATTTGAGTCGAGTGGTTGGAGTTAGTTTTCTGATTATTTTGGGGGGGTGTTCAATAAACGAGTCAGATAAACAGCATTATCCACAAAAAATAGAACCAACTCTAAAGAGCACTGTTATAAGCTCACGTCCGACTTTAAGTACTCCTAGAACACCGGTAATTAAGAAGCCTGTAAAGGTTATAAAACCCTATAAACCTCAAGTAAAAAGATATAGCGAGTCAAAACCAGATGTTCGAGTCTTAACTGATGAAGAGCAAGTTGCTTTTAATAAGGCGATGATTCAGCTAGAAAAAAAACGGCGAGAAGTTAATGATCCCTACGCCTCCATTCCTGATGATAAAACGAGTTCAAGTAAAGTTGAAACTCGAAATCCCTCGATAGAAAAAAGGTCCAACTCATCCGCGGTAGATTCATTAATTTTACAAGCACGTGCTGAGATGATGGTAGGAAAGCACCTAACAGCTGAGAGTAAAATCGAACGTGGCTTGCGTATAGATCCAGAAAATCCTAAATTGTGGACACTATTGGCTAAAGCGCATTACGGGCAATCAAATTATTCGCAATCGATAAGTATGGCTAGAAAAGCGATCCAATTTAGTCGCGATGATGATTTAACGGCAAGAAATTGGCGCTTAATAAAGCAAGCTGGTAAAAAATCAGGAGATACCTTTGCTGTTAAAGAAGCTGATGATTATATAAAAATGAATCCATAATGCCTGCAGGTGAATAATTTATTCAACAAATGTTTGATTATTCACTTACAATCACGGCAATGAAACAGCCTAAAACACATGCCGATTGGAAACACCTAATTTCAGATGATGGTCCCTTAGCAAAAGCAATTTCAGGCTTTCAAGTCAGAGAGCAGCAACAAGACATGCTATGCGCTGTCGGTGATGCGATTAATAGTAACACTGCCGCAGTTATCGAGGCAGGCACAGGGGTAGGTAAAACCTTTGCGTATCTAGTCCCTGCAATTGCATCTGGTGGTAGGGTAATCGTATCGACCGGTACAAAAACACTTCAAGACCAGCTATTTAATAAAGATCTGCCGTTAGTTAAAAAAGCACTAAAAACAGATACCTCAATCGCCTTATTAAAAGGGAGAGCCAACTATTTATGCACGCATCGTTTAGGTCTAGCTCGTTCAGATGGGCGCTTTGATGACAGACGCTCATTAAGTTACTTGCAACGCATAACAGACTGGGAGCCCATGACTTATGCAGGTGATGTCTCAGAGCTTAGCTCAGTACCACGTGATGCCGAAATCTGGCAACAAGTAACATCAACTGCTGATAACTGCCTTGGTACGGATTGTCCAGATTACGATACCTGTTTTGTGGTAAAAGCACGTCGTGAAGCGCAAGAAGCTGATGTAGTGGTAGTTAATCATCACCTTTTCTTTGCTGACTTAGCCCTCAAAGATGAAGGTTTTGGTGAGTTACTTCCCAGCGCTAATGCTGTAATTTTAGATGAAGCACATCAACTACCTGAAATCGCATCCACTTTTTTTAGTGAAACTTTAAGCAGTCGTCAGCTATTAGAGTTTGCGCGTGATACATTAGCAGAAAGCTTAAGTAATGCGTCTGATATGGGGCAGTTGCGTGATGAACTGAATAAACTTGAAAAATGTGTGATGGATTTACGCCTTGCGATGGATAAACCGGGTTTGCGTGAACCGTGGTATAAAATCAAAGACAAACCTGCTATTCAGCAAGAAATGCAAAATTTGGACGTTATTTTATCAGACTTAGTACCTATGTTAAAAATAGCTGCTGAGCGTAGTAAAGGCTTAGAGTCATGCTTTGAGCGAGTACAAATTCAAAAGCAGCGCCTTGATAACTTAAACAACCCCAAGGCTGGAACGGTACAATGGTATGAAACCTACACCCGCTCATTTTCATTGGTTTCTACACCTTTAGATATTTCCGAAACCTTTAAAAAGCATTTGGAAAGCTGGACGTGTGCTTGGATATTAACCTCAGCCACACTTGCAGTTGGTAAAAAATTTGACCACTTTACCCGTCGTATCGGCATGGAATCACCGTCAGAGCTTTTATTAGATAGTCCGTTTGATTATTGGCATAACGCGTTGTTGTATGCGCCACCTGATATGCCAGAGCCACAGAATGTGGACTTTGTACCCGCATTGGTTGAAGCATCAATACCCGTGATTAATGCGGCAGAAGGCCGTACTTTTATGTTATTTACCAGTTACCGTGCATTAAATGAAGCAGCAGTTTTATTAAAGGATGAAATTGATTATCCTATCTTGGTGCAAGGTGAATCATCGCAAGCGGATATGATTAAAAAGTTTCGAAAATTAGGCAATGCAGTGCTCTTAGGTACCAGCAGTTTTTGGGAAGGTGTGGATGTGCGCGGTGATACTTTAAGCTGTGTGATTATTGATAAGTTGCCGTTTGCATCACCTGGTGATCCAGTTCTAGAAGCTCGCATTAAATCTATTCGAGAAAGTGGTGGCAACCCCTTTGGTGAGTATCAGCTACCTCAGGCAGTAATAGCCTTAAAACAAGGGGTAGGGCGGTTAATTCGGGATGATAATGATAAGGGCGTATTGATGATTTGTGATCCTCGATTACGTACGAAGTCTTATGGATCAACCTTTTTAGAAAGCTTACCCAGAGTGCCGCGTACTAGCAAGCAGGAAGTGGTTGAACGTTTTTTTGATATAATTAAGAAAGAAAAAAATGAAGTTGCTGATAACGCCGAAAATGTCTCTAAAAAAAGTGGGGAAAAAAGCACTAATAAAACTGTAAAAAAAGCGTCTAAAAAGGTCTAAGAGAATGAATATACTTGCTATAGAAACAGCATCAGAAGCCTGCTCTGCGGCATTATTGCAAAGTGATAATTCAAATAATGCTCGAGATATAGCAGTACGTTTTCAGCATGCACCACGTGAGCATACCAAGCTTATTTTACCCATGTTGGATGAAGTTTTAGAAGAAACTAATTGCTCGTTAAAAGAAGTTGACGCAATTGCTTTTGGACGTGGCCCTGGAGCATTTACGGGCTTGCGAATTGCATCAGGAATTGCACAAGGTATAGCGCTTGCGGGTGATATTCCTGTCATCCCCGTCTCGACCTTAGAGTCATTGGCGCAAACAACGTTAAATAATTTAGAAGAAGGTCAGACCGTTATTGCTGCATTAGATGCAAGAATGAATGAGGTTTACTGGGGGGAATTTGTTCGTCAACAAGGGTTATTAGTATTAATAGGAAAAGAGCAGGTTACTAGTCCACAGCAGCTTGTTGACTCAAAAAGTACCCAGCAAGCCTCACTAGTTATTGGTAATGGCTGGGAGGTGTATTTTAGTGATATACCAAAGAATATTACGCTCATCAGTGGGGCTTTTCCTTCTGCGGAACAGGTTGCAGAGCTCGCTTTGCCGCAATTAAATAAAGGTAACTTTGTGTCTCCTGAGCAGGCTCAGCCACGCTATATTAGGAATAATGTTGCAAAAAAATCATCGGTTTGATCTTATCTGAGATAAAAAACAACTATCCGCTCGTCAGCATATCTCTACCAAGCCACAAGAGTGAACTACTACTTTCAATGTGGAGTCTTTATTCTATTCTTATTCGTGCTGTTTTTATTAGTACATTGTATTGTATAGAGGTTTTAACATTGAATTTATTTGTTGCTGAAGAAATGGGAAAAGGTAATGCTTATATTGCACCTGACTCACACTTTATTAGTTCTGTATCGGTATTAGCGAATAACTTGCCATGGAAGAAATTTAAAAAGTTTTTTGATACTAAGTCACTAGTTAATATCAGTTCGGACGATCACTTGGTGTTGCTACGTTTATTAGCAATGCAAGAGTTACTTTGTTTGAATGATGAATCTTTACTACGTTGGGCTAAGCACCAGCTGTATCTCTTTGGCTTTATGCAGCCTGACTACCAAGCAAAGGTACCGGTTAGTGAATTATTAAATGAATTTCGAGCTGAGCTTGATAAGCAAGGCTTATTAAAGCCTTTTAGAAAGCAGTGCCATAAATTAATAGAATCACATGAACATAGCTTTCCTACCTTGGCATTGATGGAAAATACGGTTGATAAGGATGAGACGGTAGATGTGACTTTTATTTCCGCTAATAAAAAACCAAAAAATATTCGTATTGAAGGCGTACAAGGTAGTCGGTATGGGGCAAAAAATAGCTCAGGACTTGTATGTAGCAGTTGCGGGAGTACGAATATAATTAATTTAACACCCGCCCAAGAAGCTTCAACGCTACCAGATATTAGTTTTTCTCGCTGTCAGTTTTGTGGCAATACTTTTAGAAATTAATTGTTTAGGATTATTAGCTAATGATTAGAGTTTATTGATTGGCTCTAAATCCTAATCAAATTAATTAGGTTGTTCTTATTCCTTATTTTACCAAATAGGTGTCACGTTCTGTCCAGTGAGTGTTGGCATCTCGCCAATCACTTTCAAATAATACTTGTTTACCATCTGGGCTGACATTGCCCATAGAGTTCCGTAATGCTGATGTTTGCGTTTGCACGATACGCTGTACAATATGATTATCGGGTCCAGTATAGTCGAGCTTAATAGCTATGATTTCTTTATAGCCAGGTTCTGTGGTACTGGCATAGCACCATCCTTGATAATTGTAATTTCTGCAAGATATATGTCCACCATTGTATTTATCAGGTAATAAGCGGATACGTTTGTTATCACTCAAGCGATAAATCCAAATGCCGTTATTAGCTCCATATTCGTATTGTACATATGCCTCAATACCATCAGTATCAACGCCTAAATCACCATGCCCACCACTTTGTGCTAGTTGCCCAAGGTAGTTTAAGTTTCTATCATATTTATATATTTTATCGTCAGTACTAAATAACACATAGTTGCCAAACGGTGAGATAGATAGCCAATCAAACACTTGGCCTTGATCAGGCCACGCAATACTCGGAAAGTCCTTTATTCTAATAACTTTATTATTTTTAATATCATAAACAATTGCAGTAAGGTATTTAAACCCTTTTTTACGTGCCGCGAATGCTACGTATTGATCATTAAAGTCAATATTGCCCTCATATTTTCCAAGCGTAAACCGATCAAAACTATAATCATTGGATGCAAAAGATTTTACAAGTTCATAATGAATAGTTTTATTTTTTCTATTAATGATGCCCTTAAATAAATTTCCGTTATAGCTACCTGAGCCGTTATAAACTCCGTAGAAAATATTGGGTGTTATATTTGACCATTTTTTCTCATCAAGAGACCCATTGATTCTATTTAAAGCAGATAGGTTATTAGTCTCTGCTGTATAAGTATCACCTGTGTCTTTTTTTAAAGAAATCTCATCAAGTGTAGATGCGTCATAGAAACGGTAACCTAACTTTAGCATCGTCATATCACTGTTCCATGCTTGTGTTTTGGGGTAGGGGTGCGCATTTGCACGCGGTCTTTTACTACCATCGGCGTTTACTTTTGGGTCATCATCTTGGTTGATCCTGTCTGTAAGCCTAATAACCTTCTTACCAAACTCACGGTCAATATACTCTGCCTTTAGTTCAGGCTTTGTTATTTCGGTATTAGTTGGGATGGAGGTGAAAGTAGACTCAGGGTTGCGTGCTCCTGCGTGAATAGCACAATGATTAATGTATGTATTTGAGCCATTACATTTATACTTATAGTTAGAAATTAAGTTAACGACTTGTATTCCATGGCCATCGTTATACGGGTCGTCATTTCCAAGTTCTAAGGCTAGTTGTTGTGACCCTTTACCTGGGCTGCCTTTAAACGTAACCTCCATAAGTGCATCAAGTGTTTTCAGGATCCCTTGCTTATCACTATAATCATTATTACCAGAAGGGTATCCATGGTCAGCATTTATAAAGATTTGGTAATCTTTTTGGTTATCACTAATTGATTCTAATAAATAATAAAGGGTGAGGGGTATTCGAGGATCGGTATTGTTTCTTGTGTTATTTCCTCCCTCTCCGTATTGCTGGAATACCACGTTAGTATTGGCCGGTAGTGCTTTCATGTTAGTTTCATGCATGCCCAGGGCAAACCAAGGCTCTAGTGCTAAAATGAAGCGCCCATTTTCTCCCCAACCTTTGGTTTCCTTGAAGTTGCTTAGAATTTTAAAGGTATGTCCACCGCCAGAAGAATGACCAATAACGCCGATTCGAGTCGTATTAATCAGCGAACTGATACTTGGGCTGGCAACCATCTGCTTGAAGCTAGTTATCATGCCATCTGAATTCATACCCGAAAAATCTTTAGCAAAAATAACCACATAACCATGACTTGCGATGAAGTTTAATAGCGTTATGTATTTGTTATAATCTGTTCCCTTAAAACCAGGCGCAAAAAACACAACGGGAATAGGGTTTTCAGAAGTTACTCCTTTGGGCATGATAGCAACAGCATTACCATTGAGAGGTTCTGTAATAATAGGCGCTATTGCATTATTTCCAGCTTTTCCGTATGACCTACTAACAATAATCCATCCATCAGGTACATCACACGGCGTTGCAAACTCTTTTTCTTCTTTGGTTGTAGGGTTGAATGCAAGGGTTATTACTTGGGCACACGCTAGGGCTTCGACATTGACTGTTCTTTTAGCGGTGGCCTTGTTTTTTGCCTTATCTTGGGCTGAATAAGAAATAATATAGGTTCCCACCGTGTTACTGTCTACAGTTCCGGTAATTTTTATGGTTAAATTCGAATCTATATTATCGCTTACGGTTGCTCCGAGTTCTGTGTAGGGTTGTCCTTTGGCAAGGTTAATTATGCTGGCCCCATTTAGGGTAATAACAGGCTTTTGAGTATCCTTTTGGTTTGTTCCATCCCCACCACAAGAAGCGACTAAAAAAGCAATGAGTAATACTGAAATCCATTGAATTCTTTTTAGTGTATAAAACATGATAGAGCCTTTCTTCTTTATGGTTAGTATTTTTTATACTACATGCCGCAATTGTGTTTGCCAATGCGTATTATTAAAATCTTGGTAGAGCTTGATTGATATCAATAATAATAAATCAGAAAACAGGTAGCTGATTACTCATCCAACATAGCTTGCAGATTACTGATATAAGATTGAGCTGTTTCCTGCATTTGCTCAGGAGATACCTCTTCCCGGTCAGCCCATTGCACATGTTCTTCAGGTAGTTCTTCTAAGAAACGACTAGGCTCGCAGGCCATTTTCTCACCAAATTTATTTCTGTTTTTAGCAAATGTGATGGTTAAGTAGCGTTGCGCGCGGGTGATGCCAACATAAGCTAAACGACGTTCTTCTTCGATCGCGTCATCTTCTAAACTGTTAGCGTGGGGTAGGATTTCTTCTTCCGCACCAATAATGAAAACATAAGGAAATTCAAGCCCTTTAGCTGTGTGCATGGTCATTAAACTGATGGCATTTTCTTCTGCTTCTTCTTGGTTGCGCTCCAATAAATCCATTAAACACATATGCGCAATAATTTCAGATAGCGTTTCTTTGCCGTCGCCATCATCATAAAGGCGTTGCACCCAGTCAATAACCTCTGTGACATTGGCCATGCGCATTTCAGCTTGTTTGGCCGATGCACTGGTATTAAGTAGCCAGTCTTCATAAGCGATTTCAGTTACTATGCGTTGCACCAGTTCATGCGGTGCAACCTCATTGGAGGCTTGCATAATGTCTTTTAACCAAAAGATAAAGTGTTCTACACGTGCTACGGCCTTTTGTGAAACACGTTGTGAAAACCCCATTTCTTGGCTGGCTGCAAATAGGCTGATTTGTCTCTCATTGGCGTAGTTACCCAGTTTTTCTAAGGTGGTAGCACCTATCGAGCGTTTGGGTGTATTGATTACCCGCAAAAAAGCGGCGTCATCGGCAGTATTACCGAGTAAACGTAGATATGCTAATACATCCTTAACTTCTGCACGTTCAAAAAATGAGGTGCCACCACTGATTTTGTAGGCGATATTATTACTGCGTAAATAGCGCTCAAACAGCCGGCTTTGATAATTACTGCGATATAAAATAGCCATATCTTGATATTGTGCTTTATCGCGAAAGGCGTATTTCATGATCTCACCAACCACTGTTTCGACTTCATGTTCAGCGCTTTTGCAGGGGACGATTCTGATTTTTTCGCCTTTACCGAGTGCACTCCACAATTTTTTATCAAACAGGTGAGTATTATTGTCAATAAGGTGATTAGCACTGTCTAAAATACGTGAGGTTGAACGGTAGTTTTGCTCGAGTTTTATAATTTTTAAGTTCGGATAATCCTCTTGTAGTTGTGCTATGTTCTCAGGTTTTGCGCCTCGCCATGCATAGATGGATTGATCATCATCACCCACCACCGTAAGCTGTTTGCGTACTCCAGCGAGTAGCTTGACCATCTCGTACTGGCAAGTATTGGTATCTTGATATTCATCGACGAGTAAATAACGTAATTTATTTTGCCAGTTTTTTAATATATCGGGGTGTGATTTAAACAGTTGCAGGGGTAATAAGATTAAATCATCAAAGTCGATGGCATTATAGGCTTTGAGTTGCCGCTGATAGCTTCTATAAAGTTTAGCAGCGTGTATCTCATGTGGGGATGTTGCTACTTCAAAGGCTTTCTCAGGTGAAATAAAATCATTTTTCCAGCGTGAGATAATCCAACGGACATCCTCATCTCCTTCGGTCTCCTCACTGGCTGCTTCACTCATAGTAAGTTCTTTGAGAACGGTTGAACTGTCTTGGGAGTCAAAAATTGTAAAACCAGCTTTATAGCCTAAGGTTTTGTATTCTTTACGAATAATATTCAAACCCAGATTATGAAAGGTTGAAACCGTCAAGCCACGAGCTTCTTCAGAGCTTAGGAGATCACCCACACGCTGCTTCATTTCGCGTGAAGCTTTGTTGGTAAAGGTGATAGCGGCAATGTTCTTCGCGCTGACCTTTTCTTTGCGGATCAACCAAGCAACCTTTTGTGTGATAACGCGTGTTTTACCCGTGCCCGCGCCCGCCAAAACCAGCAGAGGAGAGCCAGTATATTCAACAGCCTGTTGCTGCTCAGGATTTAATAATGAAGGTTTTTCAGACACGGGTGATGCTATAAGCTTGTTAAAAAGAAAGGTATAATGCCAGCCATGAAAGAAATCACAACAAATAAAAAGAAAGACTTAATCAGTAACGTCGATGCTGTTCATATCAATAAAAAAACAGGTCTCATTGATAACGCACGTCAATGCCCATCCCCCAACTTTGATGAGCGCTGTAGTGATGATGATATGAGTTTGATCGTAATTCATAATATTAGCCTGCCACCCAATCAATATGGCGGGCAGGGGATTGATCAGTTATTTACCAATACCCTGGATAAGGATGAACACCCGTATTATCAAGATATTCATCATTTACGGGTCTCTAGCCACATTGTAATACGTCGCAATGGAGAAATTGTCCAGTATGTACCGTTTCATAAGCGGGCTTGGCATGCAGGTGTTTCACAGTTTTTAGGCCGAGAGGTTTGTAATGATTTTTCCATAGGTATTGAAATGGAAGGTAGCGATTTTGAGCCTTTCACACAACAACAATATGATGTGTTAAATGCCGTAATTGTGAGTTTATTAGATACCTATTCGAGCTTAAAGGCAGAGGCTATTACGGGGCACGAGCATATTGCTAAAGGCCGCAAGACCGATCCTGGGCCATTTTTTGAATGGGGTCAATTAAGTGAGAAATTAGACGTAGTATTGCCTGCAAAGTGTGAGTGAGAAAATAATATGAATAAAACGGTTATTGATCTATTGCGACATGGAGAGCCAGAAGGTGGCCGCATGTATCGTGGTGGCGGTACTGATCATAAGTTAAGTCAGCTCGGATGGGCACAAATGGATGATAGTTTGGAGCCAGTAAATGCAGAGTGGTTTGCTATTGTTTCCTCCCCTATGTTGCGTTGTAAAGAGTATGCAGAACAACTTTCACTAAATAAAAGAATTCCGTTAGATATTCGGGAAGATCTGCGCGAAGCTGGCTATGGAAATTGGGAAGGACAAACACCGCAGCAACTACTAGAGGCTGATGAAGAGGCTTATTGGCAGTTTTTTGCAGACCCAGTGAATTGTCGACCTAGTAATTCAGAGGATTTAAACTTTTTTACACAACGAATTGCAAACGTTTTGCAGCAAGTGTTAGATGAATATCAAGGGCGGCATATTTTATTGGTTTCGCATCTTGCCGTTACTCGAGCTATCATAGCTACCGTTCTTAGGCTTCCACTAGCGAGTCAGGAGTTAATTGATATGCCTTTTGCAGGAAAGTTAAGGTTGATACAAGACCGAAAAGGGTTAAGAATTTTGTTGTTTTGAGGAGGTGTACTGCCAAAGCAATTGTTATTTTTTCAGTAAGGAATAAAGACAGAGTTTCCTGTAGCGTGGTTAACGTAGCGTTAAAATCTTCCAGTGACGCTGTAAGGCGATTTCTCTTAAAGTATCATCAGGGTCAACCGCAACAGCCGTATCCACTTTTTCTAATAAGCTCAAGTCATTATGCGAGTCACTATAAAAAATACTATCGTTTAAATTTTGATTGTGTTCTTTAAGCCAAAGCTCAAGGCGTTTAACTTTGCCATCTTGAAAACATGCAATGCCGTCAATTTGTGTGGTATATCGCCCATCAATCACTTTAGGCTCAGTAGCAAGTAGATTGCTAATGTCCAACTCTGTTGCAATGGGTCGTGTGATAAAGCTATTAGTGGCAGTTATAATAAGTAAGGTGTCACCCTTGTCTTTATGCCTTTGGATCAGTGCACGTGACTTACTTGTGATATTGGGCTTAATGACCTCTTGCATGTATTGTTTGTGCAAGGTTGTCAGTGTAGCATCGTCAAATTCAGTGAGGGGTTTAAAACTAAAGGCTGAAAATTCTGCAATATCCAGCGTGCCTTTTTTGTATTCATTATAAAAATATTGATTGGCTTTGTCATACTCATTGGCATCAACAAGTTTTTTTTTGACGAGGAATTGCCCCCATTCAAAGTCGCTATCACAGCTAAGCAAAGTATTATCAAGATCGAAAATGGCTAAAGGCATAAATCAGATACGCTAAATTGTTGTAAAAACAATATTGTACCGTAATAGTTTGCCGAATTAGGAGCAATGTGGAAAAATAGCGATAATTAGAATTCTTGGAGTAAGTCGTGATAGATGACGAAGGCTTTCGAGCCAATGTAGGAATCATCTTGGCAAACTGCGACGGTGAAGTATTTTGGGGTAAGCGAATTGGTCAGACTTCTTGGCAGTTTCCGCAAGGTGGTATCGATGAAGGTGAGACACCTTTAGAGGCAATGTACCGCGAGTTGCAAGAAGAGACCGGCTTGTTAGCAAAGCATGTTGAAGTGATTGGCCAAACAGATGATTGGTTGCGCTATCGATTACCTAAAAAAATGATTCGCCGTGGGGTTAATGGCAAGGTATGTATTGGGCAAAAACAGCGCTGGTTTTTATTAAGGCTAACGTGTGATGATTCGTCCGTGGATTTATGTGCAAATGATGTGCCCGAGTTTGATGGCTGGAAATGGGTAAACTATTGGTTGCCAGCAAAAGAAGTCGTTTATTTTAAACGCCGAGTGTATGAGCGTGCGTTGCAGGAGCTTGCTCCTTTGACTCTGCTGATCAAATCAAAAAAATAAGTGTTTTTTAAATATGTCTTCAAATTATGCCTTTAGATAAAGCAGAGATTCTTCCCTATTTAAAACAATACGGGAAGTACTCAATGGCGTACACCAGCTTAGAGCCGGAAATGGAATACTTTGTGGTTGAAGGCATAGGGTATATGGCTTATATCAGCTTTAAACATTGGTTTTGGGCAAGGCAAGAGCGCAAGGTGGTATTAGCTGACCCACTTTGTGATGTGGAAAACTATCAGAAAATCATTAAGCGCTTCCTAAAAAAATACCCAAATACATTTTTTGTGCAGTCTTCAAAAGCAATGGCTGAGGTATTAAAACAAGAAGGTTTGCAAATCAATCAATTTGGTATTGAAACTGAAATTTCTATAAAAGGATTTAGCTTGAAGGGTAAACAGCGCGCAAAATTAAGGCAATGGCAAAATAAGTGTAAGCGTGAAGGCGTTGTCATCAAAGAGCAAGCCATTAATGAATGCACTAATATGGCCGAAATTGAAGCTTTATCAAAACAGTGGTTGAAAGGCAAAAAAGGTGAAGAGTTTAGTTTTTTAGTGCGTCCTTTGCGTTTTAAAAAAGAGTCAGATGTACGTTATTTTTGGGCGTATAAAGGTGAAAAATTAATCGCTTTGGCGACCTTTGATCCTTTATATGCTAACGGCAAGGTGTTTGGCTATTATCATAATATTGATCGCCTTGATGCGTCTGCACCACACGGTACATCTGCCTCGGTTGTTCTAGAAGCAATTAATGTGTTTGCAGGTGAGGGTAAGGATTTAGTTTCACTAGGAATGTCTCCGTTGTATCTTCGCGGTGGCGCACAGCACGAAATTAATCACAATAAATATACACGTAAAGCATTCTGGTATGCATTTGAAAAGTTGAACTTTATTTATCCGTTCAAAGGCAATGCCTCACATAAGAAAAAGTTTAATGGTGATAAACGTTTTGTTTATATTTCTAGCACAAGGGGCACCGGGCTCTGGCAAATTTTTGTCATGATGAAGGCAATAAAAATGTTTTAAGAAGTCGTTTTAAGCCGATGAAATGCGATATTATTTTAGCATCAAGCGTGCAGATGTTGTAGAATTACAACACAACTATTCATGAGACTCCTCAAGGACAGCTCTTTGTCAAATAAAAGCCCAGATAAAAAGAAAATTGCCATCGTTGGAATGTCCTGTCGCTTCCCCGGTGAAGCAAATTCACCAGACGCTTATTGGAATGTTTTAAAAGAGGGTAAAGACCTTGTTACCGAGGTGAGTTCTGAGCGTTGGGGGACTGACTTTTATCAGCACCCCGATAAAAAAGAGCCAGGGAAAAGTTATACTTTTTCGGCAGGTGTTCTTCCTGATGTTGATAAGTTTGATGCTAGCTTCTTCGGTATTTCGCCTCGTGAGGCTGCACAAATGGACCCGCAGCAGAGACTCTTGTTAGAGTTAACATGGGAAGCGTTGGAAAATGGTCAACAAGTTCCTGAAAGCTTAGCAGGTTCTAATTGTGCAGTTTACATCGGTATTGCGAGTACTGATTACGCACATCGTCGCATGGATGATTTAAGTTCACTAGACCCATATTCAATGACGGGTAATACCGCTAGTATCGCATCTAATCGTATTTCTTATATGTTTGATTTGCAGGGCCCGAGTGTCTCTGTAGATACCGCATGTTCATCATCATTAGTTGCTTTGCATCAAGCTTGTAATGCAATTTGGAATGGTGATGCACCGTTTGCAATAACCGGTGGGGTGAATATGTTATTGCACCCCTTTGGTTTTGTTGGATTCTCAAAAGCGTCTATGTTGTCTCCTCGCGGGCGCTGTCGTGCGTTTGATGCAACTGGCGATGGTTATGTGCGCTCGGAAGGTTCAGCTGTTTTGTTTTTAAAGCCACTTGAGGATGCTGAGCGTGATGGTGACCCGATTCATGCAGTGATTGTGAATACGGGGATTAACTGTGATGGACGCACCAATGGCATAAGTTTACCCAGTACGGAAGGCCAAGCAGCGTTGTTAACAAAAGTTTACAAAGGCGCTGGGGTTGATCCAGACTCGCTTTGTTATGTAGAAGCGCACGGTACAGGTACTGCTATCGGTGACCCTTTAGAGGCTGCTGCGCTGGCAAAAGCACTCTCAAAAAATCGTCAAAAACCTTTGCCGGTCGGTTCTGCTAAAACCAATCTGGGACATTTAGAAACAGCATCAGGAATGGCGGGGTTGCTGAAAGTAATCTTAAGTTTAAAAAATAAAGCAATCCCCGCATCGTTACACTTTAATGAGCCCAATCCTAATATTGATTTTGCAGGTGATAAGCTTTCGGTAGTGACTTCGTTTACGCCAATTGAAGATTCGGATACACCTTTGCTAATGGGGGTTAACTCCTTTGGCTTCGGTGGTGCAAATGCGCATGTAATTGTTGAAGAGTATTCGCCAAAGCCAGGTCCTGAAAAAGCTAAAACCAAATCATCAAAAAAATCAGCCATTTTTCCTCCGTTATTCTTATCTGCAAATAACACCCAAGCGCTACGTGATATGGCGGGTCAATATCGCGATTTGCTACAACATGATGGGGGCAACTATTCTGATGTCGCATGGTCGGCTTATAGCAAACGACAGCAGTTTGATACGGGGCTGGCTGTTCATGCCGATAAACATCACAGCATTACTGAATGCTTACACGCTTTTTCTCAAGGTGAAGTTCACACCGGTGTTACCACGGGTAATAAAATAGAAGGTCATGACGGTAATGCGCCAAAGCTTGCCTTGGTTTTTTCTGGTAATGGTTCTCAATGGCAAGGTATGGGTCGTGAGTTACTGGCAAGTGAACCAATGTTTCTTGAGACTGTGCTGGAGATTGATACTTTACTCAAAAACTATTCCAATGAAGATGATGAGATTTCACTCATTGATGAGTTTAAAGCTGATGAAGATAAGTCTCGTCTAGCGTTAACCGAAGTCGCACAGCCATTGCTATTTGCTTTACAAGTCGGTGTAATGCGTGTGCTTGAGTCAAAAGGTTTAATGGCCGATGCAGTAACGGGCCACAGTGTAGGAGAAGTCGCTGCAGCATGGGCGGCAGGAATTTTGAGTTTGCCTGATGCCGTGCGCGTCATTTATCAGAGGAGTCATGCACAAGGGAAAACAGCTGGGGCAGGTCGCATGGCAGCCGCTTCAATTAGCGAAGAAAAAGTTCGTCAGCTTCTTGAAGATATGGATTTATTGTCTGAAGTGAGTATTGCAGGCATCAATAGCCCGAATGCAGTAACCTTATCCGGTTCTTTATCTGCATTAGAAACACTGAATGAATACTTTGATGAGGAAGGCGTGTTCTTCCGTCTTTTGGATTTAGATTATGCCTTCCACAGCCCAGCAATGGATTCTGTTAAGAATGACATTAAAGAGTCATTACAAGGTTTAACATTAGATAATGCAGCAAGAAATTTTTATTCAACAGTTTCTGGTGGCTTGTTATCAGGTGATAAGTTAGGTGCAGAATACTGGTGGGATAATATTCGTCAACCGGTTAAGTTTGCTAGTGCAATGGATGCGCTTTTAGAGGACGGTTACCAAGTCTTTTTAGAAGTTGGTCCGCATTCTGTTTTGCGCTCTTATATTAATGACTGTGGAAAGAGTAAAGACTATCCAATAGCAGCGTTGCAATCATTGCGCCGGAAACGTGATTCTAAAACAGTATTAATTAATGCACTTTATAATTGTCATTTGGCGGGTTGTCCTTTAACAGTTGAAAAAGCTTTTGGTAATATTCATGCCTTACAGAGTGTTAACTTACCACACTATCCATGGCAAAAAGAAAAACATTGGTACACCCTAACGCCAGAAGGCAGCGATTTGGTAAATCGACATCGCACGCACCCATTGCTGGGTTACCGTTTGAAAAACCAAGAAGCGATGTGGGAAAATCAAGTTGATACGCAAATTTTACCGTTTTTAGGTGATCATGTGGTTGATGGTGGTGCGATAATGCCCGCTGCCGCTTATGTTGAAATGGCACTAGCGGCTTCAGCAGATTGGTTTAGTAATGATGATGAAAACATCACAGAGGAGAGTGATACATACAAACAGTGGGAATTAGAAAACTTAGAAATTCGTGCCCCTATTGTTTTGGATGTAAATAAAACCATACGTTTAGAACTACAGCCTAAAGATGGCAGCTTTAAAATAAGCAGTCGTGACCGGTTAACAGATAACCCATGGACTGAAAATGTCGTTGGTAGACTATTGGGTGAGACACATAAAAAAGTACCACAAGCAATCTCGCTAAAGCCACTGATGTCGAATGCTGAAACTATTATTAGCGCAGCAGGGCATTATAAATTAACGGAGTCTGTGGGTTTAAGTTACGGTGAAACATTCCAAGGCGTTAATAAAGTTTGGGTTTCATCACTTTCGGCGTTAGCAAAACTAAAAATTCCCGATGAAATTAAACAAGACTTCTCACAGTATCAATTACATCCTGCTATGTTGGATGCAGGCTTTCAGGTATTGGTTGATATTTTTGCCAAGGAAATTGAGGAGGGGAGCCAGGCGGCTTTGATTCCTGTTCAAGTTGGCAAACTTTATCAATTTGCGGAGTTGAAAGAATTATCTTATCTATCTGTCACCATAAAAAAGCAAAGTCCGCAGTCAGTAGTCGCTGATTACCTATTAATGGATGCTTTTGGACATGTTTTGGCAGAGTTGAAGGATTGTCGCTTTAAAGGTGTTCAATTAACCCGTAGTGCATCTAGTATACCTTCTAGCTATGAATTTATTCCTCGTCTCATGCCACTTTTAGAGGGGAAAACAGACTCTGAAAAACAGTCGCCAATGTCTGAGCCAGCATCCTTAGTGGCTTATGCTTTGGACTTTTTACGTGAAAATGAGCCAAAGTTACAGCGTAAAAAACACTATCAAGAGGTGCTACCATTATTTGATGTAATGGTATCTATGTTTGCTTGGCAATCAATCCATGCACTTAATCCAAAGGGTGATGAATTTACTTTAGAATCTTTGGCAGAGCAGGCACATATTGAATCGACTCAGCATCCGCTGTTATCGCGTTTACTAAATATTTTGGTAGAAGATGAGCTGGCTACCTTTGAAAATGACCAGTGGTTACTTGCCACAGAGTCCGACTTACCTTCGGCGGAAGATATTTGGTTATCAGTATTAGGTGATTCGCCTTCCTATCTACCCGAGCTAATGTTTTTAGGTCGTTGTGGTAAGCACATGACAGATGTTTTGCAACATAAGATGCAGGCTGAGGAATTACTTTTTTCAAGTAAAAGTAGTATCCAAGAACACTGGAATGGTGCATCCCCGAGTAATATTAGTATTAACCTTGCATTGCGTGAAAGCCTTAGTGATATCGTTACTGATTGGCCCATTAATCGTCGTTTACGTATTTTAGAGGTGGGTGCGAATGACACTGAAATTACTCAGTTGTTGTTATCAGTGCTACCTGAAGATCAATGTGATTATGACTATATTCATCATGATGATGAGTTACTGGCAAAAGCAGGTTTTGATCTAGAAAATTATGCGTTTGTAAATACGCATTTGATGGATATTAGTCAAACAATTGAAACAGATAACTGTGATGTGTCACTGGGTAGTTACGATATCGTGATTGCTGCCAATATTTTGCACCACTCTGATGACTTGCCAAAAGCACAAAAGAATATAAAACGTTTGCTGTCACCTAAAGGTGCTCTACTGTTATTAGAAAGACAGTCAGACCGCTTTATGGATATGACCTTTGGTTTGCAAACTGATTGGTGGATTCATACCAGTCAGACCAATAAACCCGTGCCCTTATTAATGAGTGCCAATGAATGGAAAAACTCACTCAAAGATGCAGGTTTTGATCAAGTTGAATTATTGATTGAACCAGAAGCAGCCGGTGATGCAGGCGCTTTTATGGTTGTAGCCAATCACGTTGATAACGTGAGTGAAGCTAATAGACATACTACTGAAAATACGGATGAAAACGTTATTCAAACGTGGATGATTCTAAAAGATGATGCGGATGTAGCAAGTAGTTTGGCGCAGTCTTTAGAAAGTAGTTTGAAAAAAGAAGGTCATCAAGTCATTATTGTCGAACCAGCCACAACCTATAAACGTTTAGGGCCAACGCATTTTGCGATTAGCCTTAACTTTGATGATTCTTCCAATAAGCAACAAGCTAGCGAAGAACACTTCGAACATATTTTAGATACCTTGGATAAACTCGACATTCATTGTGATCATATTGTGCACCTAATGGGTTTCGAATGGCATGATCAGCTAAGCAATGCTTATGCAGGTGATTTGGCGCTACAAAACAAACGTTGTGCAAGCACCATAGATTTAATCCAAGCTTTAGAGAAAAAACAACACCCAGCACAACTGCATTTAATAACATCTGGTGGTGCGGTGGTTGCAAAAGAAAATCAAGATTTTGATTTTTCGGTCAGCCCTAGCCAGTCTGCACTATGGGGCTTAGGGCGTGTTGTGATGAATGAACATCCAGATTTGAATTGTTCATTAATTGATTTGCAAGGGACGTTTAACGCACAAGACACCAGCCGTTTGTTATTTAAAGAGCTTTGTATTAGCGCTAAAAATGGCTCAGATAACCAGCTGGAAAATGAAGTGATATTGAGTGATACCGCTCGTCATGTGATGCGCATGATGCCCGTAAACTTAACGCCCAAAAATGATAATTTGCAGCAAACCACACCGAAAAATAGTAAGCCCTATGCGTTGCGTTTTAGTACGCCAGGTCAGTTAAAAAATCTAATTTGGCAAGAACTACCCGAACAATTCTTAAAGTCAGATGAGATTGAAATCAAACCGCATGCAGCAGGTTTAAATTTTCGCGATGTGATGTATGCGATGGGTTTATTGTCGGATGAGGCGGTAGAAAATGGTTTTGCTGGGCCTACTTTGGGCATGGAGCTTTCTGGTACGGTGGTTAACGTCGGTAGTGCGGTTAGTGAGTTTAAAACGGGCGATGAGGTGGTCGGCTTTGCTCCCGCTTGTTTTAGTTCACGCGTTATCACACAGACCACCGCAATTAGCCATAAACCGCAGGGGTGGAGCTTTGAAGAAGCAACCACCATTCCAACTACGTTCTTTACCGTGTATTACGCCTTAAAGCATTTAGCGCAAATTCAACCGGGTGAGAAAATTCTTATTCATGGTGCTGCAGGTGGTGTGGGTATTGCGGCCATCCAGTTTGCTCGTTTTTGTGGTGCTGAGATTTTTGCTACCGCTGGCAGTGATGAAAAACGTGATTTTGTGCGATTGATGGGTGCGGATCATGTGATGGACTCACGCTCACTCGCGTTTGCCGATGATATTATGGAAATAACGCAAGGTGAGGGCGTGGACATTGTGCTTAACTCACTCGCGGGTGAAGCAATTACACGTAACTTGTCTGTGTTAAAGCCATTTGGACGTTTCCTTGAACTAGGAAAACGCGACTTTTATGAGAATAGCAAAATAGGTTTACGTCCTTTCCGTAACAATATTTCATATTTTGGTATTGATGCTGATCAGTTATTGATTGAACGTCCTGAGCTTGCTAACCGCCTCTTTAAAGAAATGATGATACATTTTGATGAAGGTAGTTTACGTCCAATGCCTTATCGTAGTTTTCCAGCAACACGCGTAGCAGATGCATTTCGCTATATGCAACAGTCACGTCAAATCGGCAAGGTTGTGGTGTCTTTCGATGCGGCGCATGAGCAGGAAGATGCCATTCCTGCAAACTTGATTGTCCCCTTGCAAAAAACAGAAGCAAGGTATTATTGCGATGCAGATGGGAGCTATCTTGTCACCGGCGGCTTGAGTGGTTTTGGCTTAAAAACAGCTAGTTGGTTGGTAGATAAAGGAGCACGTTCACTGGTATTGATTAGCCGTTCTGCAACAGTAAGTGATGAATCAGCACTCATCATTAAAGGTTTACAGGCACAAGGCGTACAAGTCTTTACGCGTGCTTGTGATGTATCTGATAAAACGGCATTGCAAGGTTTAGTCGCAGAGATTGAACGTGATATTGTGCCATTAAAAGGTATCGTTCATGCAGCTATGGTATTAGATGATGGCTTGATTCGTAATATGAGCCAGCAACAGCTAATTAAGGTTATGCAACCTAAAATTACTGGCGCTTGGAATCTCCATGAGGTCAGTAAAGGGCTCGCTTTAGACTTATTTGTCATGTATTCATCCGCCACCACTTATGTGGGGAATCCCGGGCAGGCCAATTATGTAGCTGCGAATAGCTTCTTAGAGGCTTTAGTAACAGCACGAAAAGCAAAGGGATTAGCTGCACAATATGCCGCATGGGGAGCAATTTCAGATGTTGGCTATTTAGCACGCAATGAAGAAACTAAGGAAGCCTTGCAATCACGTTTAGGCGGAAGTGCTTTAGCTTCTGACCAAGCCTTGAAGATGCTTGAAAAGATAATTCTTTCTGATAAAGCAGGCGTTGCCGTGATTGATCTTGATTGGGGCGTGATTCAACGTGTTATGCCGGCAGCAAGCTCGGCTAAGTATGAAATCTTGCAACGACAGGTGAAATCCTCAGACAGTGATCATGAAGATATTCATGTGCTTATTGCTAATATGGGGCAAGCCGAAATCCAAACCTTAGTGGTTGATTTATTATTGGATGAAATCGAGCAAATATTACGTTTGCCGCGTGAAAAATTAGATATTGAACAATCGGTATTTGATTTAGGCATGGATTCATTAATGGGTATGGAGTTAGTGCTTGCGATCGAAGAACGCTTTGGGGTTAAACTGCCCGTGATGGCATTGACAGAAGGTGCTAATATTCAACGTATTGCTGAGCGTATTACGGCGCAGTTATCGAGCGTAGACGAATCTGGCGCAGCAGAAAGCACGGAAGAAAAACACGCGCACCAAGATGATATTTCAATTGCTGCAGCACGTCATGGTCATAACGAAAAAATGACTGAGGATGAAGCTGAGGCTTTATCTAAGAAACTGATTGAAGATGCGATGAAGGCTAAGTAGTTAGGATTAATAAAAAGCATGAATAAACCTAAAAGTAATCTGTTTGGTCTGAGTGGTTCTGTTAAGGATCAGCTCGCGCAAAAAATGCTTGAAAAGCGTCTAAAAAAAGTTTCTGCGTCCGAAATAGAGAAGAAAAGCGCCAAACGGAGCCGAAAATCTCTTTTATCAAACTCGAAGATTCCTGACGAGTTTTGCCGTTTTGATAAATTCCCCGGTTATCAGCAAATTCGTATTTTAGAAACAGGCGGCAAGCAACTCGGTGTTGAAACGCCCTTTTTTAAAGTACATGAAGGTGTTGCAAGCAATACCACGCAAATCGCAGGGCAAGAGTATATTAATTTTGCGAGTTATAACTATTTGGATTTATGCGGTCATCCTGAGGTGTCGCAAGCGGCCAAAGAAGCGATTGATCAATACGGAACTAGTGCTTCGGCTAGTCGTCCAGTGGCTGGTGAACGACCGATTCAACGCGACTTAGAAGTTGCTTTAGCTAAGGTCTATGATGTTGATGATTGTATTGTGTTTGTTAGTGGTCATGCAACTAATGTCACCACCATCGGTTATTTGTTTGGCCCGAAAGATTTAATTTTACATGACTCCTTAATTCATAACAGTATCGTACAGGGTGGGCAGTTATCAGGGGCAAAACGTTTACCTTTCCCGCATAATGATTGGCAGGCGTTGGATGATATTTTATTTCAACAGCGTAAAAAATACGAGCGCGTGTTGATTGTTATTGAAGGCATTTATAGTATGGATGGAGACTATCCTGACTTAAAACGCTTTGTAGAAATCAAAAAACGCCATAAAGCGTTTTTAATGGTGGATGAGGCGCATGCGCTTGGTGTGCTGGGTGATAAAGGACATGGCATCAAAGAACATGCGGGGGTTGATGGGCATGAAGTTGATCTTTGGATGGGCACCTTAAGTAAAACTTTGGCAAGTTGTGGCGGTTATATTGCCGGTGAAAATGCCTTGATTGAACATCTTAAGTTTTCTGCACCGGGTTTTTTATACAGTGTGGGTATATCACCACCCTTAGCAGCGTCGGCATTAGCGGCTTTAAAAATACTGGATGAAGAGCCACAACGTGTTAAACAACTTAAAGACCGAGGACAGCAGTTTCTTGAGCTGGCGCAACAGCATGGTTTGAATATTGGCTCAAGCGCGGGTTTATCTGTGATTCCAATTATTACCGGTGGTTCGGCAAATGCGGGGCGTTTAGCCAATGCTATGTTTAAACGTGGAATCAATGTTCAGCCGATTTTTTACCCTGCGGTGCAAGAAGGCATGGCGCGTTTACGTTTCTTTATTTGTTCATCACACACCGAAGACCAAATTAGCCAAACGATTGATATTTTAGTTGATGAAATGGCAAAGCTGTAAGTGTGCAACAGCAATCTAAACAACGTTTAATTTTTTGTACTTATTCAAGTGTTTACTCATCACTTGTTTTAAAAAAATTATTAGCAGCGAATCATATTGAGCTTGTTGCAGTTATTAATTCTACGCGCGTGATTAATCCCAAGTATGGCTTTATTAAAGGGGCTTTAACACAAATTAACTTGTCTGGCTGGAGGTATGCAAGTTATCTTTTTATGGTGACAGATTTGTTTTCATGGTTAAGCCCCGCCAAAACCATTCATGGTTTATGTAAGAAAAATTCAATACCGGTTTTTAATACCAATGATATTAATTCGCCCGAAGCCGTACATTATATTGAGTTAAAAAAATCTGATTATTTATTGGCAGCTCATTTTAATCAACGGGTTAAAAAACCATTATTAAGTCTAGCTTGGTTAAATATTCACCCTTCACTTTTGCCCGCATACAAGGGGGTTGATCCCGTCTTTTATGCGCTGCTAGACCAACAGAATACAGTGGGGGTAACGTTACATAAAATGGCTGAAACATTTGATACGGGTGAGGTTTTGTTGCAGAAAAAACTAACAAACAATGATATTGCTGATAATGTCTTTAGCAATAATTGTCGCTTGTTTTCAATTGGAGCCGATCTCGCCATAACTTACCTTAATTCAAAACTAGCAAATTATACAGAGATGGAAATATCGCTATCAAATAACCTAAATAAAGTTGATGTTACAAATAGCGAAGATAAACATTATGATTCATGGCCAAGTCGCGCTAAAGTTTCAGAACTTAGGCAGCAAGGTAAACGCTTAATCCGCTTAAAGCAGTATTGGCAGGAACTTCGCAATGTCTAAAGCATCCTATTTTCGTAGTAGCGGTTTTAATCCAGATTTGCTTTTAAGTAGTTCCTCAGAGCATTCCATAAGCATCGCATCGTTGCCCGCATTTTTAAGAACCTTGTTGGTGATGGATGGAACCGTTACTAAAGCATTGGGGTCATGGTTCTGGGAACCTATCCAAATTCAATCAATCGGTAATGACGCTAACGACAATATCTTGCAACGAGAGGTCATCCTTAGTGGCAAGCACTCGCATCAAAACTTTGCCTGTGCAAGATCTGAAGTGATGTTGTCCTATTTGCCAGAACCGATTGCAAAGGCGTTGCAAGAAGGGAAAATTGGTATTGGCGAGTTGTTACGTGATAAAGGTTTAGAAACCTATCGCAATATATTCGATATAAAATTACTCACTCAAAATGAAGCCGAACAGGATGAGTTATTACAACAGTGTTCAACAAGTTCAGATTTTATTGCCAGGTCGTATACCATTGAAGTGAACATGAAAGAGGCAATTAGCGTGACTGAATATTTTCCGATTAGTTTGTATATGGGGTCAAACTGATGCTGCATATCGCACTTCATTTTATTATCCCAGCTTTCGTAGTCGCCCTTTTTTTTAGAAAAAAAGCACTGTTTGCTTATGCCATTTTAATAGCAACCATGGTGGTTGATTTAGATCATTTATTGGCAACTCCAGTCTATGATCCGCAACGCTGTAGTATCGGTTTTCACCCCTTGCATACGCTTTATCCTATCATTTTATACGGTATTTTAAGTCTGCTTCCTAAGCCACTTGCTTTAAGGTTGATTGGCTTAGGCTTGTTGATACATATGGGTTTGGATTCTATTGATTGTCAAGTGACTAATGGTGTTTGGTCTACCAAAGGCTTTTTTGGTTTCAATACGTTATGACAGAACGCTTCAGTGATAATAATCCGAATGATGATGTTAATGATGAATACAAAGGCCAGCATTTAATCATAAAAAAAGCAGGGGGAACATATACGCATCATGCATTAGGTTTAGGAGAAAGGCGGGTGATTCATTACTCGGGCTTAGCAAATGATTTAAGTACCGCTGGCATCATCGAAGAGGTAGCTTTAGAAAAGTTTTCGCAAGGAAAAGAAATTCAGGTGCGTTCCTATGAAGACCGTAAGTATTCGTTGGAAGATGCCATTATTCGTGCGAAGTTACGTTTGGGCGAAGATCAATATCATGTTTTACACAACAATTGCGAGCATTTAATTGAGTGGTGTATAACAGGTGAACACCGTAGCCACCAATCACGTCGTGGTAAATTGTTATACTCAGCAGGAATGGGCGCACGAGCCTTAGTTGGGGTTAAAAACCCTGTCGCTTTTTTGGCCGGTGCGGCTGCTGGTTATGTTTATATCAGCCGGCAGGGGCTCAAAAATATTCCTGATTTTGATCAGCTAGAAAAGCAATTCTCAGAGAAAACCCAGACTATTTTACTGCCACATACCAAGTAATAAATGAGGAAAGAAGAATCTTCTCCCCTATTTACAACGAACAAACTAGCTTACTAATGATCATGCCCACAGCCACCTGGTGCATGTACATGACCATGTGAAATTTCTTCTTCAGTGGCATCACGAATGTCTTTAACAGCCACATCAAAATGCAAGGTTTCACCTGCTAAAGGATGATTAGCATCAATCTTAATTGTATCACCTTCAATACCTGCAATAACGATAACTTGCTCTCCGTGAGCCGTTGAAGCGTGGAATTGTGCGCCTGTAACCAACTCTTCATCGGGGATACCTTCAAACATGGTGCGTGGTACCGATTCGGTGAGCTTGTCATCGCGTATACCGTAGGCATCCTCAGGAGCGACAATGATATGAAACTCGTCTCCAGCCGCTTTATCAGCTAAAGCAGATTCTAAGCCTTTGATGATACCACCAGTACCATGCATGTATAAAAATGGAGAAGCTTCATCGGCTTGATCTAACACTTGACCATCATCATTTTTCAGGGTGTAGTGTAGCGTAGCAACTTTGTTATTTTCTATTTTCATGGGAATTCCGACTATTTTTAAAGAGGTAAATAAACAAAGTTTGCCATAGTTTTACTAAAACTAAAAGTACAGCATGTTATTCTTAATTCTTTATT